>JACQAW010000029.1 GCA_016194725.1 Deltaproteobacteria bacterium | reverse complement strand
GTCAGGGGCAAGGCGATGAGTTTTTTGTTGAGCTCGAACCCGAATGTTTCGGTGAGCGGCAGAATTTCCTCAACCAGCTGCATATAGGCTTTTTCGGCGGCCTCGTCGGTGGTGTTCACCGTCGAAGCCACGTGCGCGCGCGAGTAGCGGTCTTCGATTGCCGACGACAGCTCTTCACAGTCCAGAATCCATTTTTCCAGAGCATTCACGTCGCTCAAGCCACGCGCACTCAGCTCGCGGTAAGCCGCCGTGACTTCTTTCACCGAGGTAGGATCGAAATTCGGGGCCAGGTATTTTCTGGAATACGTTTTGTCGATAGTTGTCGCCATTGCGACATCATACAGACGAAGTTACGATCTATCTATGGTGCAGGATGCGCCAATGCGCTTCGCGATATTCTTCGCGGGCAAGTTTTTCGTCGTCCACCATGCAGGGCAGCGCGGATGCGCTCCAGGTCATTTTCTGGTAACCGAAGTTGCGCACCTTGGCGCTGGTCACTTCGCCTTGAATCAAGCCGTTAAAGCCAGCCTGCGCCGCCTTGAAGCCCAGGCGCAAAAGCACGTCGTCGCGATCGAGGCCGTTTTCGACCGAGATGTCGAAGCGTGCCTTTTTCAATACGGGCACATGGCCGCGGTAACCCTTGGCCCAGTAGCCCACGTTCTTGGCGCGTTCCATGATTTCATTGTAAGTTGTGAGCGCTGTTTCGATATGCTCGTCATGGCAGCGCGGGCAATACTTGTCGTGGCACAGGCCGGCTGGCTTTTCCGGAAGCATGGCAAAAGTCTCTTCGGGCAGCCGCAGCACGCAGGAACGACAAACCGGTTCACTGCAAACTTCGCATTCGAAAGTTGCGCGCGGAAGGCGGCAAAAACAGCAAACAGATTTTTCCTGGCTCATGGCGCGAAAGCGTAACAAAGTTGAGTGTTTTTATCAAGGGCGTTAAAACTTGACTAATTCAGGCGGGATTGCTTTCGGGACTGAACCCAAGCTGTAAATTCGGGCACGGTGTAGAACTGAGCGTCAGCTTGGGTGCAGCGCTCGACCGTCCAGTAGGAATGCCAGCTCGCACGCACAGCTCGGGCGCCTACCGACTTGGCCGCTTGCACGTCGTGTTCGTGGTCGCCGACAACAGTGATATCGCGGGCATGGCAGCCGAAGCGGCTGCTGATTTTGAGCAAGCCTTCGGCGCTCGGCTTGCGCTGTACGACGCAGGTGCCGCTGATGCAAATCTCGGCCAGGCGCTTGAGCTTGGTGTGTTTCAGGATCAGCTCGGCCGAAATCAGGTCGCGGTTGGTCCAGACCGCGACTTTGGCGCCGCTGCTGACCAGATGTTCGACGGCCGTGGTGATGCCATCAAACGGATGAATCTGTTCCGCGTCCTTGGTGCTGACCTTGGTTAGCTTTTCGATGGCGGGTTCTACCGCAGCCTTGCCTAGGTGCTTTTCAAAAAAATCAGGAATCGGCTGAGTCAGCGCTGTATGGCGGTGCTCGGGCGAAAACCGGGCGCCATGGTCCTGAAAAATGACATCCAGGATTTTGAAGTAATGCGAAAAGGAATCGACCAGCGTGCCGTCCAGGTCAAAGGCCCAATAGTTCATAACCGAGTGTCTCTCACGCTGCGGGCTAGAAGTCCATCGGACGTCGAGGTGCCTCTACGTCGGCCAAGCGTTCCAGCAGCTCGGAGGTCGCGGCCTTCTGCTGGGCTTTGGTCTTCACGGGCAAGGTCTTGGGCGAGTAGCCCCGAATCACCTGGTCGAGCAGCGCGTTGAGGCGCAGGATCTGCTTGAAATCGCGCGCCACGAGCCTTGGAAAGTCGCGCGACGTGAACTCGCGCCGCGTGTAGGGCTTCCACACGAAAAAAGCCTGCAGCTTGAGCCAAGGCATTCGGGGATGATTCGGGTCAAAGCCGCGCGGCGGGCGACTCGAGATTCTTTCGTCCGAAAATCCGCCTGGAAAGCAGCGGGAAAACTCTTTGGTGGCAAAAAGCTGCTCGAACGCCGTGGCATTGACCGCGATGGCTTCGCGCAGCGCGCGCAGCTGTTTGGACGACGGCATGTATAGCCCGCCGGCCACCAGCACCGTGTCCTTGGGGTCGGTGGTGTCGATCATGAAAAACAAATTCGGATTGTGCTCAAAACGCGAGGTCCGAGGCACCGAGGCGGAGTAAGTCATCCAGTTTCTGTAAAGATGACCGCCATGTTCGGCAGCCCAAGGCGCGGGGCGCTTGAGCCGGCCAATTCCCTTTTGCGGAAACCGGTAATCGCGGGCCAGGGGCTGCAGCTCGGTTTTGAGGTGCCCGGCCAGGTTTTTCAACGGTGCGAGCACCACCTTTTCGAACTCCGGGCGGTTTTTGTCCAGCCAAAGCGGGCTCTTCTGGCGCCCTGCCTTGGCGAGAAAATCGATTGTTTGCTTGGAAAAGGCCGAGGCTTTTTTCATGGACCGCAGCCTAGCCGATTTCGGGCCAAAAAGACAGGAGCAGGATCTTCATAGTGTGCGCTCAGCGTCCGACGCACACGACGAAGTGGGCAGGAGATTTATTGGATAATTCGGTTTCTACTTCGGACCCGGTATACGATCCGGTCGGGTAACCCTCGTGAGCCCTTGAGGCGACCATCAACCAGTGCGTTCCAAAATACGCATTGCGAACAACTTCGCGAAATCCATTTGCTTCGGCCACAGCGAATTCTTTGACGTCGGGCAGGAAAAAGGCGGGGCTGGACAGATTCCCGCGGAAATCGGCGAATTCGATGCTTCCACAGGTTTTCAGGGCAACGTGTCCGTCAGATACACCTTCCATGGAATCACTCCAGAGGAGGCCGGATTTCAGGTCTTTCCAAACCTCATGGCCTACTTTTGTCCTCTTGACCAACTGGAAACGTGCATAATTTCCAGCGGAGGTGTGGCAGATTGTTTTTTCTGGAACTTCATGCAGACTCTCGAAAGAACGGCACGCAGGGGATAACGATGGGTTTGACTCCGAGCTGCTTGCAAGAATTCGGGACACTGCTTCAAGCTGGCTTTGCTGATCCTGGCAGATTACAGGTTCCATGCTATTGCGGCAGTCCTTTGCTTCGCCTGGTTTGTCTTCCGCCGCCGGCAGAGTTTTGTTGACGGCATGGAGCATGACAAAATCGCGTTTTTTCTTGAGGTCGGTAAGCTGGCTGAACAAGCTGGGGTAGGAAATTCCGCCCTTGGCCGCAAGAGCTTCGTTGGCTTGCAATCCGACGCAGGCGCCATCAGCGTTGATGATTGAATTGAGCTTGAGAACGGGACCGTCGATGGAAAAGGCAAGATTGAAGAGCTTCTCGTCGGGCTTGGTTTGGGCTGAAGTCTGAAGGTCTTTCACCCGAAATTCCACCTGCTTGATCGGAATTGAGTTCAGGAACGCCGCCATATTTGGCAGGCGCATCAGCTTTTCGAATTCCTTTTGCTGCCCAATAACGCAGGCTGCCTGGTTCATGCTGACCGCATCCAGTTTGGTGGCCTGAAACTTCACGTCTTTGTCCACGACCTTCATGTTGACGATCGGCATCCCCATTTTCGCGACACGCACTTCTTTCTGATAGGGTCCGTCTTCAGTGTAGGGGGTATGGCGCATGACGAAGTCGGGACCCTCGTTTGGCCTCTTTACCGTATCCACCCAGGCATGCGTCTGTTCGGTGTCGCACGAATGGAAGTCTTTGTGCTCGGGGCCGATGTATGCTTGTTCGGGCATATGTTCGGCAAATGATTTGCAATACTGTGGTTTGTCTTCAGGCGGGCAGTTGTCGTCGGTATACCCTATCCAATAATGCGCGGTCTCTTTGCTGTCCCAGCTGGTTTTGACCTCGCATTTCACGCGCGGCGAATATTTCTCGAAGCGCACACTGTAGGTAAAACCGGATTTTTTTCCCTCGAACGCACCAAGCGGAGCCGTCGCCACGCCATCGGTTTTCAGGAACGGAATATTTACCTGCGCTTCACCGTCGGCAACGGCAGGCGCCGGAAACGCGATAAGCAGCGCACCGAAGGCGCCCAGCAGGGCGTGACTGCATGACTTCATATCTCTCTCCCGAGGTAGTAGAATCGCAAGTCCAATGCCAGCAGGTGACCAATTTTAAGCAGGGCTGTTCCATTGAAATCACGTTGGAAGTCGAGACGCCGCAACCGACCGGTTGCTTTGCATGGCTGGAACTGACTTTCGAGATGACTATGTTTGGCTGGACACTGGCAGGCTCTTGGTCGATGGGTTGCTTGGAAAACTGATCGATTTCCGAAGAAAATGATGGGAAGGTGACCCCCATGATCATCATCTTCAATTCCGAAATCGA
Organism: Deltaproteobacteria bacterium; assembly: GCA_016194725.1. GTDB lineage: Bacteria > Bdellovibrionota > UBA1018 > UBA1018 > UBA923 > JACQAX01. The sequence continues at coordinate 17,183 of JACQAW010000029.1, read as the reverse complement.
CCCTAAAGGCCCTGAGGTAAAAAGCGCCCTGGAATTCATCGCGCGCCAGCCCGAGGTGCGGGCCGAGATGCACAGCGTGCAGGGCGCCAGCCGCAGCCTGACCGAGATTTATCTTTTAGGAAAGGTGGACAACTTTCCGCGCGAGACGATCGAGCAGTTTCCGGGCGTCGAGCGCGTGGTGCGAATTTCGGAAAAATACCGCATCCTGGGCCGCCACAAGTCGCAGGCCGATGCCGTGGGGTTCGTTTACAATGGCGTCACCTTCGATCAGAACTCGTGTCATGTTTTTGCAGGCCTCTGCGCCGTCGATACGCCGGCGCATGTCGAAAAAATGATGGCGGCGCTCAAAGAGCATGGCCTGACCACCACGCGAATGGGCGCCTACAAACCCCGCACGAGCCCCTATGACTTTCAGGGTCACGGAAAAAAATGTCTGCCCTACGTTTTCGAGCTCGCCGGAAAATACGGCATCAAGGTCATCGCCATGGAGGTGGTGCACGAGGGCCAGATCGATGAAATCAGGACCGCCCTCGAAAGCGCGGGCAATCCCACCGGCGTCATGCTGCAAATCGGCACGCGCAACGCGCAGAACTTCGAGCTGCTCAAGCTCGTGGGCCAGCAAAAGCAGTTTCCGGTGCTGGTCAAGCGAGGCATGGGAATCACGCTCGAGGAATCGCTGAACGCCTGCGAGTACATCGCCAGCGAAGGCAATCGCAACATCGTGTTTTGCCTGCGCGGCGTGAAGTCGCACCTGGGCGACCCGCACCGCAACCTGGTCGATTTCTCGCACGTGCCCGTTGTGCGCCGCCTGACCCGCATGCCCGTGTGCATTGACCCCTCGCATTCCGTGGGCAAGCGCGACCAGGGGCCCGACGGGCTGCTCGATTTGCAGCACGCCACCGCGCAGGGCGTGATTGCGGGCGCCAATATGGTGCTGGTCGACTTTCACCCCGCGCCCGACAAGGCGCTCTGCGACGGGTCGCAGGCCCTGCAGCTGAATGAGCTGGGCAGCTTTCTGGAAGACGTGCGCATCGTGCGCGAAGCTTTTCAGAAGCGTAGGGGACTGCAGTAAAGCCGGGGCAGAGAGGCAGTCCGGGTGCCCCGCCGTCTTCCTTCAGCTTGCCTTATCGGTCGGAAGCGCAGCGCTTTCGTAGTATCGTTCCACCGCCTGCTTGAGCAGCTTGGCTTCAAGCGAAAGCGGTGTTCCTTTTTTAAGCGCGTCGGCCTCGAGCCAATTCAGGTAGCTCTCAACATCGGCGCGGGGAATGTCGCGTACTTTTTTACCCCGAAACTTTCGGCCAAACGGCACTAGGTAGTCACCGGGCTCGTCCGGCACGTTTCCGGATGCCTTGCCCGCCCCGACCGGCGAATCGACGATTCGGTCGCCTTCGTCGAGCTCGTCGGCGCAGAACTGAGTGCCGTAGCCAATGAGGGCCAAGGCCCGGCCAATCGCGCCGGTTTCGGCTTTTTCGAGAAAGTCGGGAAAGCCGTGCTCGTTTTCGAACTTGTGCGAGGTGGCGATTACGCGGCCGCGTTCGTCGCGCACCAGGGCTTTGGCGCAGGCCGCGGTGGGCGTCACGGAAATAAACTCGGTTTCAATCGACCAGTTCGGATGCTCTTCGCGAAACCAGACCAGGCGATATTTCACCTCGAGGTAATCGCGGCCCCGCAGATTGAGCAACGGCAGCTCGGTGCCTTTGGCGGTTTTGTGAATTTTACTCATGGCGGAAATCCTCCTTGGATTTTTCTAGCAGAACGGTTTGATATAAATCAAATGAAGTTACATTGCCGGTCGCTCGCCGGGCGCGGCGTGCGCTTTGCTAGTGTTCAGGCCAAGGAGGCATCATGAAAGTCATGAAGCAGGTGTTCGCGTTTTTGGCGCTCGGCGGGTTTCTGGCCGGCGTAAACGGCTTTGCGCAGACGTCCACGGCAACGACAACGGGCAACGATACGGAACTTGATAATCCCGCATCGGGCGGCACGGTAAATCCATCCGCGCCGACCAATCCTGGCGCAAACCCTGATCCTATTACTCCCGGGCCCATCGGCCCCGATGGCACGCGCAACCCCGCATCGGGGGCATCGGGAATGTCGGGTGCTTCAGGAATGTCAGGTGCTTCGGGCATGTCGGGAGCCTCGGGCGGGCCTGGTGCCACCTATTGATCTTGTATGGTAGTATCTAAGCATCATCATACCCAAGATACTCAGGCTCGCCTTCATCGCGTCGTCTTTCTTTGCAGCAATGGCCGCGGCGCGGGCGGGCGAGCCTTTTACCTTTCGGCTGCAGGCCGATCCCGCGACGCTCGACTGGACTCATGCGCACACCAACTACGAGACTTATGTGCTCATGAACATCATGGAGGGCCTGGTCGAGATTGACCGCGCCCAGCAACCCCAGCCGGGGTTGGCGGCGCGCTGGGAGGTTTCTGAGGACGGCCTGACCTATACTTTTTATCTGCGGCCGGGCGTCAAATGGAGCGACGGGACGCTGCTCAAAAGCCAGGATTTCGTCTATTCCTGGCATCGACTGCTTTCGCCCTCGAACACCAGCGAGTACAGCAGCTATCTTTTCGAAATCAAAAACGCCGAGGCTTTTCACCAGGGAAAAATTAAAAAATTCGATGACGTGGGAATCCGGATGCTTGACGCGCAAACCATTCAGATCAAGCTGCGTCGCGTGGTTTCTTACTTTCCCACGCTGCTTTCTTTTTGGGTTACGTTTCCGCAGCGCGAGCCCATGAACGCCCAGCACCCGGTTACGCTGGGGCCTTATCTTTTGACCAAGTGGGAACAGGGGCGCGAGATGATCTTCGAGCGCAATCCCGGCTACTATGGCGCCAGGCCGCAGCTCGAAAAAGTGCGCGCGATCATCGAACCCGACGACAAGGCGGCGCGCAAGCTTTTGCAGGACGGAAAAATCGATGCTCTGCTCGAGGTGAACACGCAAGACATCGCGAACTCGTCGCGTGACGTGCTCAGGCAGTTCGACTATTTGGCCGTCGATTACCTGGCCATGAACGTGGCTTTCAAGCCGCTTTCCGACCTGAACCTTCGCCGCGCGATCGCTTTGGCGTTGGATCGAGGAAACATCGGCGCGGTACTGAGCGGCGGACAGCAGGCGGCCGATTCGCTGGTGCCCAAAGGCCTTGCGGGTTACGATCCGGCCACCTCGCTGCCTCCGTCAATCGACGGGGCCCGGCAGGCGGTGCTGAAGGCAGGTTACCGGGGTCCCACCGATGTGCCTTCGTTGAGCATCGTTGCCCGCAAAGGCGTGCAAGCCCAGGCGGCGGAATATGTTCGGGATATCCTGAAAGCCAGGCTGGGCCTTGCGGTTACGGTCAATGCCGTCGAGCCCGGCGAGTTCAAAAAATATTTAAAGAGCTCCGGGCTGCAGCTCTATATCGGGCACTGGGGCGCCGATTATCCAGATGCCTCGAGCTTCATGGAGGTCCTGCTTTCGACCAGCGTGAACAACTACACGCGTTGGCGCAACCCGGCTTATGACCAGCTTGTACGCGAAGCCGGTGATTCCACCAAAGTCTGGGACAGGCTTACGGCCTACTCCGAGGCCCAAAAAATTCTAATGCGGAAAGACGTGGTGGTCGTGCCGTTGTATTACCCAAAAATAGCGGCGCTGGTAAGCCACGCGGTCTCGGCCTTTGAAATCACCCCGCTGAATTACCTGTTCTTCAAGCGAATCGTGCGGCCCTGATCGATTATTACTGCGGCGGAAACGGCTCGAAGGTTTTCAGGGTTGCGACGCGGTTATTGCTCCGGGCTTCGAGGCCTTGGAGTCTACTGATTTCACGCGATGCGTCAAAATAAAGTTGCTTAATGACGCACAATATAATTAGATGAACGGCGTCACATCGGCTATAGCTCTGCGCCATGAGGGGATGGGGTAAACGAAAGTGGCTGCAGGCTGCGATTTGCGCGAGCACTGCATTGCTTCTTATAATGCACGAAACCTCGTCGACGACCACGAAGCTGGAACTGGGGCGGCGGCTATTCTCGGCGAGGTCTGCGGCCGGCGACGTTCTCCGACCCCGGTTGAATCACGCGCTGCCCGTGGCTTCCATGGAGTCCGAGCTCGAGCTGCGGCGCCTGGTCCACGTGGAAACCCAAAGAATGCGCGCGCTGGATGCGCAACCCGAGGCAACCGAGCGCAGGCTTCTGGAGCTGGCGCAAGGCCTGGTGCCGCCGACCATCAGCGCACTTGCCAAGCTGGCAATGGATGTGGCCACCCCGGCTGACGAAAAGTTCATGGCCGTGTATCTCATTGCGCGCGCGGCTGCAGCCGAGCCCGCCGCCGCGGCCCTGGCAAAGGTTGCATTGAGCGCCGCCGCAGGCGCCGCTCATGGTTTGCAGAGCGCCGAGGCGCAGCTGAATCCCGAAAAGGCCAGCTTTGAGCGCGTGTTGCGCGCGCAGGCCATCGAGGGCTTGAGCACGTTGCGCGAATCGACACTGGCCAAAGCTACGCTTTCGAGACTGGCCGCCGAAGAGCCCTCGAAATTCATTCGCGCCCGCGCCACCCTGGCGTTGCGGGTCTTGAACGGCGAGGAACCGGTGTCGCTCAAAGAGCGCGACGAAGAGCAACTGGCCCATCTGGTTAACAGCAAAACTACTAAGAGTGAGAAGGACTGAAAATGACTAAAGCCGTACGCAGAATTCTGGTGACCGTTTCGGTGATAAATGCCTTGTTGCCCGCGGTAGCCTGGGCGACCGGGAAAAAACGGCCGGTTGTTCCGGTTGCGCCAATCGACATCAGCCGCGTGACCGACAATGCCGCTATCGGCTGCATCGACGCCGACGTGGCCCACAAGCTGATTAAAGACTACGGCCTTGAAATGGGCAGGTTCAGTGGCAGCACGGAACTTTGCGATTCCAAAAGGCCCGGTAAAAAGATGCTCAACGCCATTCTGATGCTCGATCAGGGCAAGTTCGGGCCTACGGCCAGAGCAGGCCTGGACCGCCAGATGATCACCACCGATTACGCGACCTATTTTCGGCAGCGTATTGGCCGGGTGGTTTTTGACAATCAGTGCGGCGGAACTTCGTGGGTCCTGGCGTGCGTCATCAACAGCAATCCGGTCATGCATGTCGAAAAACCTTACTTCGATGACGACATGGCGCTGGCCCTGCAAATGACCGTGCTGGTTCACGAGGCCAGGCATACAGAGGGATTTCCGCACTACCGTTGTTACACCGGTGGCAATGCCGGAAAAAATGGCGCTTGCGACCTCAGCTACGAAGCCGGCGGAGCGTATGCCGTCGAGGTGGAATACGAGACGCGCGTTGCCCTGAACGGCCTGAACTTCAATCCGGTATTCAAAACCATGGCGCGGCTTTTTGCCATCGACCGCCTGAACAACAACTTCGTCACCGCGCCCACCACGAAAAAGCCGGCGCTTTTTCTGGTCGATCAGGCCGACTCGCACGTCGTGGTGCTCGATAGGGAAGGCCACGCCAACGAGCTTTCAGACGTCGTTCTCGGAAAAGGGCGTCTCATCGGCCGCGACTCGGGCGCGAATCTGATGTTCGAAGACCCGACGCGCGAGCCGATGTACCTGGACTACTATGCCCGCAAGCTGTTTCCGCAAACCGCCGTGGCGCCCGTCGTGGGACTGACCATGCGCAATTATGCCACGAGCTGGTCGGCGGCAAAAAAGCAAAACCTCGTTGATATTCTCAACGATGCGGCTGGCAATGGAATTCAGATTCGTCTTTTCAAAAATCAGCTCGAAGCGGCAAAAGGTTTGGACAATGCCCCGGTCGTCGACTTGCCCGCGACGGAAACTCCAGTGGCACTTTTGTCCACTCTGCCTTGCCTTACGCCTGAAGGCGCAAGCGTGGGATTTTATGTTCGCATGGCGTCGGGCGCGATTTACCAAATCGATACTTCGAATGTGCCTCGTCGCGCCGGAATGTCGCGCGTAGCTTGCACCTGGCCCCAGGATCTGGCGTCAATCACGCGATTTTCGGGAAAAGTGGTGGTGCTGGACGGCGAAGGCCATCTTTCGGTGCTGGAAGAAAACGGCACCCGCAGCCCTTTTCCGGGAGCTCCGGGCCTGGCAGCGCGTCGCTTTACTCACGCGGTTGCGGCAGAGCTGGTGCCCGAGCTGGTCTCGGACCTGGTGCTCTGAATAATATAGCGGTTGATGAAGTACATCGTCGCCATGGTCAGCAGCATGGCGAAAGCCACGACGCAACCGAGTCGGTCGTAGTTAGCCAGGCTTCCGTCCGTGCGCTGCACGACGATCATGCCGGCCAGGCTGGCGGCGAACCCGCCCGAGGTAAGGTGCGGTAGCCGGGTGTCGGCATTTGCCGGCGGTTCTCCACGCTCGTGGCATATGCCTTGCTTTCTGGCTGGCAGGGGATTTCATCTGCTTTTCATTCTCGGCTTTCTATCCATCGTGCTGGCCGCCCTTTTCAGTTTTCCGATACGGCTCTTTGCCCGCTTCGGAATCGGCCGGGGGGGCGGTGTGCTGCTTACGCTGCTGCTCGTCGGTGTCGTGGTCGCTGGTTTGGGTTTTGCCACGGTTCCCCAGGTGACCGAGCAGGGAAAGCAAATTCGCGAGCAGCTTCCGCGGGCGCTCGATTCCATTCAACAGTGGTTCAGTCACGCAAGGCACAGCGTTGCACTGGAAAAAATAACGGGTGACGGCAAGGGTGCCGCCGACCAAGCCGTTAAGCAAGGCGTGTCCGAGGCTATGTCGGGAATCGGCTCAAAACTTTTACCCGCGGCATTCGGCGTGGGCGAAGCATTGCTAACGGGAATATTTCTGCTGGTCCTGGCGGCGTTTCTGGCCTACGCACCCGATACCTATCGTGAGGGTGTGCGCATGCTGCTGCCGCGGCGTTTCGAGGCGCAATTTGACGAAGGCTGGAACCGCGTGGGCAGCGGACTGCGCCGCTGGGTAGGTGGAATCGTGGTTTCGATGTCCATCATGGGCGCGCTGACCGCACTGGGGTTGGCCGTAGTCGGAATACCGGGGTGGTACACGCTGGCCCTGTTCACATTTTTTGGAACCTTCGTGCCTTACCTCGGCGCAATTGCCAGCGCGATTCCCGGGCTGGCCATGGCGCTGGCGCAGGGACCTCAAAAGTTCATATTCACGGCCATTGTTTACCTCGGCGTGCATATCACCGAGGGTTACATTGTTGAGCCCTTCGTCATGCGGCGCACGGTAGAGCTGCCGCCGGCGCTGCTGCTTTTCTGGCAGGCGTTCATGGGAACGATTTTTGGGGTTCCTGGTATCGTCATCGCGACCCCATTGCTCGTCGTCGTGAAGCGCATCATCAAATACTATTACGTCGAGCTCAGGCTGGGCCGTGGTTTGCATAATCAAAAAGGAGGTAAATCATGAAAATATATTTTCTTTCCGCCGTTGCGGCGGTGGCATTAGCACGCGCAGATTCTGAAGCTCAGTTTGGGGCCGTACGCATAAAAATCTCCAAGAAGCTTGAATATGGCCCGTATTTGAATCCGTGCGCCGGAAAATGAACGCCTGTCGTGCTCAGTCGTCATAACTGACGAAGGCCTCCACGAAATCTGATTCGGTGATTATACCAACCAGGCGGTCCTTGTCGATTACAGGCAAGCACCCATACTTGTGTTTGAGCATGGCCGCTCCGGCGACGCTTAGAGGCGTTCCGGGCGAAACCGTCATGACCTTTTTGCCCATGATTTCCGAGATCCTGGTTTTGGAGTAAAGCTCATCGGCGTCGTCCTTGCCGATTCGCGCGAGTTTTGACACCGAAAATTTCAGAAAGTCGCGCTGGGATACCAAACCCACGAGCATGCGGTCATCATCGACGATCGGTACATGTCGAATCATCTTGAGATCGAAGAGGTCTTGAAGGCTCTTGAGCGTATCGTCCTTGAAGAGCGTCAACAGTTCCGTCGACATCAGCTCTTTTACCGTGGCGCCTTGTTTCTCCGTGGTTTCGTTGACCTGAATATGCAGTCTCATACTTTCCTCCGGTGGTTCATGTTGGCAATTGTTGATTCGGTTCGCTATCAACTCCAAAGCGGTTTTTCATAGGCGGGATTGTCCATGAACTCACCCAGCGACAGGCGGCCGCGCGTTGGATCATTTACAAGCAGTACAAGCAAAAGCTTGATCATGTCGTCCGTGGTGATGATTCCGCACGGGTGCCGGCGGTCGTGAGCTACGACGAGGTAGGCCGAAAAACGGTCGCGCAGCATCTGCTCGGCCACTTCAAAGAGTGGCGTTTGGGTGGATACCGAGCAAGCCGGCCAGGTCATGAAGTCCTTGACCCGATGAGCGGGATCAAACTGAGCGTTTTGGCTGTCAGGTTTCATTGCGCGGCGAAGATCACGATCGCTCAGAATACCCACCGTGGCTCCGGTCGTGTCGATCACCGGGAGGTGTCTGATTCGCTTTGCAGTCATTAGTGCCAGCGCCTCGGCAAGTCCTGCATCGAAGGCGATGGTGGTGAGGTGCTTGCTCATAATGTCGGCAGCTTTATTCTTTTTCATTTCATTCCTCGTCTTCGCAAATTTCATGTACCCGCGGGCTGTTTCCGCGAAAGGGAATGAGAAAGACCTCGCAGATCACTCCGGCCTCGTCGTCCGGGGGCAGGGTCTGTCTCGTTGGCAAGGGCGGCTGTTTTGGTTCACGATCGATCGACACTTTGATGTCGCTGACCGGATTTGTATTCATGATTTGGGTCACCTTGAAGCAGTTAATAGCAAGCTGCGGGCCAACCCTGATTCAAGGATCCAGAGGCGTGATTTTCACGAAGACATTTCTGGCCTGGGACAAAGGGTCTTTTTCCCGAGCCAACTTGTCCCGGCATCGGTGTTGGATTGCCATGATTTGAGCCTGAATCGGGTCGTCTCGGGCATGGAATGGGCATTGCATCTGCCATGGTATGAAACGCAACGTGGGAAATGTTGATCGCGTATTTCGATTGATAGCTGGAACCTTGATTCTGGCGGCGGGATATTACGAACAGACCCCGTGGGGCCTTTTGGGATTCGTGCCGTATTTTACGATCGCGCTGGGTTGGTGCCCCCTGTACAGCGTTTTGGGCATCAGCACCCGCGAAGTCCGAGGCTGAAGCATTTCCGTTCCTGCTTGCTTCGTATAATCCATGGAGGGTTTATGAAAAATCTGTATTTCGTTTTTGTATGGGGTGCGCTCAGTATTGCGTGCTTGAATCAAGGTTATACAAAAGATGCAGTTTACCTTGCTCCAGGGTTGATGCAGCGATTCCAGAATCTGAGCGTTCAGTTTAAGCAAAGAGTAAAGGATGCCGGATTTCTGATTGCCCACGATGGCCGCGAGTATTTCTTTCCGACCTCAAGCGGCAAGCCGAAAAATCCCGAACGCACGAGGATATATAGTGTCGCTCTGGGCCCGGACAAATATCGTGTGTCACTTATTCAGGCATTTAACACACAGGACGGCTCATGCTGGACCGGAGTCTATCCCGGGACTGAATATCCATTTGATTTGGCACCGCGACTAAGCGGATTGAGGAAGTTGAAATGAGACGTTCAGGAACTGGAGACGGAGATGAGCCGTCGGCCTATGAACAAATTGCCCGAGTCGCTGACAAAATGGCCATAATCGAAGTGGCGCCGCGAATGCGCTCCGTAGGCCAATTTTACATCGATTTTCCTCAAGTCACTGACGAATAGGTCGTTCAAATCCTGGCGCGGCAGCAGCACCAGGAAAAAGCCGCGGACGCCACACCGGTGGCGCCTTAGTTCCCGAAATTCGGGATAACTTGTCCCACTCCCTGGCCGAAAAGACCCATGGTCGCGAATCCACCTGGGACGGAATGACGTGGCATCGAACTTGTATCGATGAGTAATATGGCTGAATTCGATAGCTTGATTTTGGGCTCGGGAATGGCGGGTTTGTCGGTGGCTGCACTATTGGCCCGTGACGGGGAACGGGTAAAGGTGTTGGAAGCCCACGAGTATCCCGGTGGCTATGCCCATACGTTTCCAATGGGAAAATGGAGCTTTTGCGCGCAGGTGCATTACGTCTTTGGCTGCGGCGAAGGTGAAACCATTGGTCTGCTCCTCGAAGCACTTGGACTGGAAAAAACCGTGCAATTCGTCCGGCTCGACCCAGAGGGCTTCGACCAGGTGGTGATTGCCGGTGAACGGTATCGCATTCCCAACGGCCTCGAGAAATGCCGGGTTCGGCTGACTCATCGGTTTCCAAGGGAAGCCAAAGGGCTTCGCGACTATTTTTCTCTTCTCGCAAAGGTCGCCGGCGAACTCGCCAGCGTTCCCGACAAGCGCCAGTTGAGCGATTGGCTGACCGCTCCCATTCGATTCTCGCATGTGCTTCGCCATCGCAACCATACGCTGCAAGATGTCTATGGCCAACTCGGGTTATCGCCACGGCTTCAGGCGGTGCTTGCGGGTCAGGCCGGAGATTACCTTCTTCCACCTGGCAGGGTTGCCTTTTTGCTTCATGCCGCTTTGGTTTCGGGCTATGACAGCGGAGCCTACTATCCTCGAAAACACTTCAAGTATTTCGTCGATCAGATCGTGGGCACGATCACCGCACGCCCCGGCTGCGAGGTCCTGCTCAATCAGCGAGTTGAACGTATCGAGGTTCGCGAGGGCAGAGTCGCGGGCGTGCGCACCGCTGATGGGGTTCTGCATACGGCCAAGCGCTATATTTCCAATATCGATCCGGGCCGCACCGTCGAGCTCACGGGGCGTGAGAATTTTCCAGCCAGATACCTGAACCACGTCAAACGCGAATATTCCTGTGGCAGCTTTACGATGTACCTCGGAACGAAGGACATCGATCTTCGCGGCTATGGCTTCGGCTCCTTCAATACCTGGCACTATCCGCATGAAGACATCAACGCCATCTACGAGCGGCAGGTCGTGCGCAATGATCTTTCCGACCCGTGGCTGTTCATGTCGACCCCTACCTTGCATACCGACGAGCCGGGTCTGGCGCCCCCGGGTGGACAAGTTCTCTGCATCGCCACCAGCTGCGCCTATGAACCATTCCGGGACCTGCGCGCAAGCGATGTCAGCGCTTACCGACGTCTCAAGCACGCCAACAAAGAGCGCATTCTCGATATTCTCGAGGCCAACTATATTCCCGGTCTGCGTAAACATCTCGCCATTCAGGTTGTCGGCACGTCCGCGACGAATGAACGATACTGCCTGGCGCCGCAAGGCAACGCGTATGGCATCGCACTGACTCCGGAAAACACGACGAGCCGCATTTCGATGAGCACACCGCTCGACAATCTCTGGCTTTGCAACGCCAGCGCCGGCTGGCCCAGCGTGGCCGGTACAGTCGGCTCAGGCATCAAGCTGCACCAGCTGCTGACCGGAAAGGCCATATGAAAATCGCGGTCGTCGGGGGTGGCCCGTCGGGACTCACCTGTGCCTATCGATTGCAATGCGCCGGCCACGAGGTGGTCGTTTATGAAAGCGATGCTCATGTCGGTGGAAGAATGGCTTCGGTCCTGGCAGACGGATTTACGATCGATACCGGAGTGAGCCTTTTGCTTGCGACCTACAAGCGAACGCAGGCTTTGGCTAAAGAGCTTGGTATCGAAGACGAGTGGTTCGCCTTTCACGCGGCAGGTTCGGGCGGAGTTTTGCGTGACGGAAAACTGACGAGTTTTTCGCCCAACGGGGCGATGGGCGTGCTGGGCTACCGAGGCCTTTCATGGTTTTCCAGGGTTCGCCTTCTGCTCTATTTCCTGCGCGCGCGAAAATGGGTGGGCAAGTTTGATTTCTTCGATTTGTCGGTGGGCAGTGACGCCCTCGAGGCGGTCGACGCCGACACGTATGTTCGCTCAAAGCTCGGACCAGAGATCGCAGATTGGCTTTTTGATCCTTTCGTAAGGACGTTTCATTTTCATGGCGCCAAACGCATCAGCATGAAGTACTTCGACGCTCTGGCCGCACTGCTGCTCGAACAGGGCAGGTTCTCGTCGCGTGGTTTCCGGCACAATATGGGAACGTTGTCCCATGCCCTGGCCTCTCACTTGAAAGTATTCCGCCAAACGCCCGTTAAAGCCGTATACCGGCAGCAGGGGCGCGTATGCGTCGAGCTGCTCGATCGCAAGGAGTTCTTTGACTCGGTGGTACTGGCCACCCCGGCCACCATTTCCCGAAAGTTGCTGCAGGGACATTCGCCTCAGCAGCGTGAGCTGCTCGATAAGGTGGAGTACTCCTCGACACTCATGTGCGCTTTCCGGGTACCGAAGTGCGCATTGCCGGATTTTGAGGGAATATGGGTACCATTTGCCGAGAGCAGCATCATCTGTTGCTGCGCGAATGAAACCCGCAAGGGCGCGGTCGAGGGCTCGGAGTGCGTTTTGATTCTTGGGACCCACGAAGAGGCTTCGGCGAATCTTTTTACCCGCTCGGACAAAGAGGTCTTCGAGACGGTCGCCGCGGAATGGAGTCGGCTCTTTCCCCAGTATGAATCCCAGATGAAGGGCATCCACGTTCAGCGGTGGCCGAATGCGCTGCCGATCTACGCGCCCGGGCTAATCAATCAGGTGACGAAGTTCTGGCAAAACGGGCAAGGCGAGGGCGGCATCTGGTTGTGCGGCGATTACTTGAATCACCCCTGGGTTGAAGGCAGCATTCACTGCGGCGAAAAAGTTGCCGCGCGAATTGGCAGGGCCGTGCTCGCAGGCGAGGTTTCGCCGCTAAAGCCAAAAAAACAGGTTCTGCCGGCAAGGCGTTCCGTCACGGGATCCTGACGGTGGAATCCTGTAAGAGTGCCCGGAAGCAATGGGGGGCAGGGGCGCTTCCGGGCAACTCGGGCGGACTCAGACAATTTTGACCTGTCGCGGTTTGGCGCTTTCGGCCTTGGGCACCGCGATCTGCAAGACGCCGTTTTCATACTTCGCCTCAATTTTTCCCGTGTCCACGGTCGTGGGCATCCCGAACGCGCGGCTGAAGCTGCCGTACAGTCGCTCACTCAGTTGAAGTGAACGCTGGCCGTCGTCTTTTTTCCCGGCGGTCTTCTCTTCGCGCGTTCCTGACACGAAGAGCTGATTGTCCTCGATCTCGATTTTGACGTTTTCCTTGCTTTGGAAGTTGTCAAGTCGCCCGGGACGCTTGCCTGGTTTCAAGCACTACGGCATTCGCTCCGGGCCGGAGTGCCAAGTTGTCTCACCGGGCCGGAAAGTATGTCCCAAAGCCTGAAAATCCAGGCCGGGGATTCTGCATTATGACGAGCATAAAGATTTGCTCGCGAAGATGGCTCGTGTCGAGGAGAAGGCACTGAAACCGAATTAGCTGGCAGCCCGTCACCAGCCCCGCGCTTTGCGCATGAGACGATTTACCCGCAGCTGCGCCAGTCGAAACAACGCGCGAAACCGCCGCCACTGCGGCCAGGAGTCGTGGTCTATTTCGAGCGCTATGAGCGTCTCGGTGCCCGAAAGGCGTTTGGCGCTGACCAGCCTGGCGGTGATGAAGAAGACTTTATGCAATGGCTCGTCCTTGGGATTCACGAGATCGACGGCAATATGGAGGACGAGGGATTCGCCGACACCCACCGACTGGATTTTCAGGACGCGCGAGAGCAGCCCGCGTTTGGTGAACTCCGAGATATACAGTTTTTCCCCCAGCCAATTCCGATCGGGCTGCACGGCCGCTGCCGCGCTTTCAAACGAGATGGAATAGCGAAGCTCGCTAAAATCATGTCGGCGCCAAAGTATCCTGGACGATTGCGCGAGCCTGGTTTTTAGAAACGCGATCTTGTTCACAACCGTGCCTCCAGAAAGATGATCGCACTCTGAGGTTGATTCCATCTTCAATTTTAAGCATGGAATGTCATGTAATCATTATGGGTTGGACCCGAAAAAAGGCATGCAAATCAAGGCTAAAAGCAGCCAAATAACGGTCATTGGTGGTTTTGGCCATTCCTTGAAGATCCGGATGGGCTTGAGCTTGAAGGCATGTGGTGCGGCGCCTGATACGCTTGTCCGGTTATGGATATTTGTCTGACAATTGATTTCTTGCTGCAGGAAAATGATTCGCTACGATATTTGTAAGAGGACGTCTATGACGGATGGCAGTGGCGAACTTCAATACGTTATTTCTGAAAAGGCACAATTCGTCGTAATTTCTTTTTCAGGAACCATGTTCAAAGCTTCAGTTGCCAGTCTGGATGAATGCCAGACTGAAGTACTAAAGCATCCGGGTAATCTCTTCGTGCTTAACCTGCGCGATGTAACAAGAATTGACAATCACGCTATTCCGCAATTTATAAAACTGCAAAAGGCGCTGCGGGATAAACCCGGCATTCTCAGGGTTTGCAATATACAAGACGAGGTAGGAAAATTCGCCTTTGAAAAAGGCGCGATTCGCGAAAGCGAACTGGCCGAGGATTTGATGCACGCACTTTCGCAATTACAGAGCGAATCACAAAAAAGATGATTCGAATTCGACGGAAGTACCTGATCCTAGATCTGAATGGTTCGTTTCGCCGCCAAGGCCGCTCGAGTAGGGCCAACGCCCGTATCGCGGCGCCCGCAGAGCAGCGGCGGCGTAAACGTATTCAAACAGCAAGACTCTCCACGGTCGACAGTTGACGCAGAGGAAGTTCGATCACGAATGTCGCTCCCTGTCCCGGTGCACTTTTTATCGCGATCGTTGCTCGGTGCGCATCAAGAATCTGGCGAACGATGTAGAGCCCCAATCCCAGGCCGCCGAAGCTCGCATCGGGCATACCCCGTTCAAAGCGCTGAAAAATTCTTTGCTGATCTGTTTCCGAAATACCGCGGCCATGATCCTTTACCGATAAATACACGCGCGAGCCGTCGCAGGTCAAAGCGACCCGAATGGGCGTGCGAGGTGCGTAGCGCATGGCATTGCATAAGAGATTGCTAAGCACCTGTTCGATGCGAAGGCGGTCACATTCGACGTACAGCTGGGTGGGCACATCGATACTCAGTGCGCACCCGACCTCATTCAGATCATCGGTAAACCGCTGTACGGTCTCGGTCACTAATGCCGACAGATCAAGGCTTTCGGTATCCAGCGTGAGTTTTCCGCTTCTGATGCGGGTGACGTCCATCAGCTCATCCACGAGCTTGCAGATTCGGCTCATCTGTCGGTCGGATCCTGCAAGGATCTGAGGAACTTTCGTGCCCAGCTCAGAATCGGGCTTTCCAACGGCGCCTCGGGCAATCCTGCTCAAAAGCTGGAGCTGCATCTTGAGGGACGTCAACGGTGTTTTGAGCTCATGGGAGGCGATCGATACGAACTCCTCGCGAATACGAACCGCCTCCTGGGCCTGCGCATACAATAAGGCGTTTTCGAGCGCCAATGAAGCCCGTTGCGCGAGCTTCTGAACGAGCTTGAAATCCTCGGTCGTATAGTGCCGGCCTGAGCTTCCGCAGCATAGGGTAAAAACACCCAATAGTTTTTCATGCGCGATCAGGGGTACCGCGATCAGCGAGCAGGGCTTGAGCCGTCGAAGCAGCTCAAGATGCTTCGGGCCAAGAGCCGTATTGCTCAGTGTTTCGTCGGTAACGTCTGACAGCAAAATGGGGCCCTCAGCCGTCATCGAAACAAAACCGTTTTCCTCATTCCAGGACTTGGCCTGTTCGCAAACCTGCGTCAGGACAGCCTGCTCCGAGGCGTCGGAATGGCGCCACGTTATAGGTTGCATGTTCGCGCCGTCATCGGTGTAAAGATCGAAGAAGCAGTAATCACCGAGAAACGGTATCACCAGAGTTGCGAGCATTCCGAGCCTGACCCGGATATCGAGGGACTCCGAAAAGATGCGCCCAACGTCGGCCATCAACCTAAATCTCTCTTCGCTCTTTTGAAGAGCAAACTGAGTTTCTTTAAGATGAGTGATATCGACCGAAAGGCCGCGTAGCTCGCTTTTTCCGCCCATGTCGGCACAGCTCGTGCGTACGCTGGTCTTGAACCACAAAACAGAGTCATTTTTTCCCAGCACGCGATGCTCACAGCTGAATTCCGAGGTTTTCTGTTCAGGACCGCCGACCCATTCCGTGAAAGCCGCCTGATCGTAGGGGAACATGAGCCGCCAGAAATAATCGGGGTCTACCAGGCATCGCTCCGGAGTCACGTCCAGAATCGGTGTAATCTGGGGGCCGACGAAGGAAATTGCCAGGGTCTGCTTGTCGGCTGACCACACAATACCGTCGTTGATTCCATTTACTAACTCGCGATATTTCCTGTCCAAAGCCTGTTCCCTGCACAGGATCTCGAAGTTCATTTTCCTGCGGTCGGACTCGCGCAGCAGCTCGGCCTGGCGCTTGATCTGTTCGGTTTTGCGGTAAAGATCCGCAAAGACGGCAACTTTCGACCGCAGCACGCTGGGGTCGAAGGGCTTGATAAGGTAGTCCACGGCACCTACGTCGTAACCCTTGAAGATGAATGGCTCGTCCGTATTCACTCCCGTGACGAAGATGATAGGGATGCCCCTGGTTTTTTCCCGCTGCTTGATCAGAGCTGCCGTTTCGAAACCATTCAGGATCGGCATTTGAACGTCAAGCAGGATGAGCGCGAAGTCCATGCCGAGAAGCTCGGCAAGAGCCTCGCGGCCCGAGCTGGCTTTCACCAGATTGTAGCCCGGCGCATCCAGAGCCGCTTTCAGGCTGACCAGATTTTCCCAGCGATCGTCGACGAGAAGAATGTTTACCTTTTCAGGGCACTGCTGCTCGGTCACGGCTGTTTGTTTAACCACGAGTACATGATCGCAAGCAGTTTCTCGGGGTCAACCGGCTTGGTCACGTAGTCGCTGGCTCCAGCTGAAAGACATTTTTCCCGATCGCCCTTCATGGCCTTGGCCGTGAGGGAAATGATCGGAAGGGACTTGAACTGCGCCAGTTCGCGAATCCGCTGGGTTGCCTCTATGCCGTCCATTTCCGGCATCATGGTGTCCATGAGCACCAGATCGATATCCGGGTTTTCCTCGAGCACCTTTACTCCGATCTTGCCGTTTTCCGCGTAGATCACCCGCATCTCGCGGGCTTCGAGCACGCTCGTGATGGCGTAGATGTTTCGGATGTCATCATCGACGACCAGTACCTTCTTGTTGCTGAAGTCAGCGTCGACGGGAAGAGACGGCGTAGGCGGCGTGACTTCGAGATTGGTTCCGGATTCGCCCTGGTTGGCCCCGGTATAGTTCTGTGGCCAGTAAAGCGTGAAGGTCCTGCCCACGCCA
>JACQAW010000028.1 GCA_016194725.1 Deltaproteobacteria bacterium | reverse complement strand
TCAAGCGCACCCTGCATCTGGGCCCTGACGATGTGATCGAATATTGGTGCGAGCTTAAGTTTGACGGCCTGAGCATGTCGCTTACCTACGAAAACGGCGAGCTTGCCCGGGCCAGTACCCGTGGCGATGGCACGGTGGGCGAAGACGTCACCCGCAACATCAAGACGATCCGTTCGATTCCCCTGAGACTGCGTGGAAAAAATCCACCCCATCTGGTCGAGGTTCGTGGCGAGGTGATCCTGTCTCATGCGGATTTCAAAAAGCTCAATGCCGCGCGTGAAAGCGCCGGCGAGGAGTTGTTTGCAAATCCCCGCAATGCAGCCGCAGGCAGCGTGCGCCAGCTGGACTCCACAATTACGGCATCGCGGCCCTTGACCGCGTTTTGGTACGGGCTCGGCGCGTTTGAAGACGATGGGCAGACCCTGACAACACAGGCCGATCTGGTTGGGTTGCTTGGCGACTGGGGCTTTAAAGTTTCAGATGAGCACACGCTTTGCAAAGGCACCAAGGCAGTGGAAAAGTTTTATAACAAGGTGCTCGAAAAGCGTGAACGACTGCCATTTGACATCGACGGCATTGTCATCAAGGTCAATTCGCTGCGGCTTCAGGAAGAGCTGGGGTTCGTGGCTCGTGCGCCGCGCAGCATGATTGCCTTAAAGTATCCCGCGCGGCAGGAGACCAGCTCGGTCGACGATATTATCGTTCAGGTCGGGCGCACCGGAGCAATTACACCCGTGGCGATTTTAAAGCCGGTTCAGGTAGGTGGCGTTACGGTCACCCGCGTGACTTTGCACAACCCGCAAGAAATCGCGCGCAAGGACGTGCGTATTGGCGACACCGTCGTTGTCCAGCGCGCCGGTGACGTGATTCCCGAAATCGTGGCGGTGGTGCCTGAAAAACGGCCCTCGAAGTCGAAGGCCTATGTTTTTCCCACGGAATGTCCGTCCTGCGGCAAGAAGCTCAAGCAGGAAGAGGGCGAAGCGGTTCCCCGTTGCGTGAACGCCAGCTGCGATGCCCAGGTCAAAGAGGCGATTGCCCACTACGCGTCCAAGGATGCGATGGATATTGATGGGCTTGGCTATAAGATCGTGGAATACCTGGTCGACAACAAGCTCGTCGAAACGGCCGCGGACCTTTACCATCTTAAAGAGGCGCAGCTGATCGAGCTCGAGGGTTTTAGAAAAAAATCAGCGGAAAATTTATTGAACTCGATAGAACCTTCGAAAACCCGCACGTTGCAAAGGCTCATCTATGGCCTTGGAATTCGGCATGTCGGCGAAACGCTGGCGCGCGTGCTGGCGAACAGATTTGATAGCCTCGAAGCCTTGGCCAAAGCCAGTGAGCAAGAGCTGCTCGAGGTCAATGAGGTCGGCACCGAAGTAGCCCGCAGTGTGGCTGAATGGTTCGAGCAGCCGCGCAACCAGAGACTGGTGAAAGATTTGGTGAAGGCTGGCGTTAAGCCCCAGGATGGCCCGCGCCCGGTCAGCGGCAAACTTCGGGGTCAGTCCATTGTCGTGACCGGCACGCTGCCCACCCTGTCGCGTTCCGAGGCACATGCGTTAATCGAGGCGAACGGCGGGGCGGTGGGTTCGGGCGTGACGAAAAAAACTTCATTTCTGCTGGTGGGTGAAGATGCCGGCAGCAAGCTGGACAAGGCTAAGACGCTCAATATTCCGATTAAATCAGAAGAGGAGTTCTTGGAACTGCTGCGTTAGATCGAGCTGCCTGTGGCTTCGAACTTCGCCATCTTTTTGTCCCACATGGCGATGTAGACGTTGTATTTGTTCACGGTGTTTTGGACGCGCAGTTTTGTGCCGAGAGTAGTGACCTTCATCATGATCGACTTCAGCCGCTCGGCCCGTTTGTCCAATGCCTCGCGAAGCTTGGTCGGCGGCCTTTTTTCGGCGCCGCCGAAGAATTTATTGTATTCGTTGTGGAGGCGCTCGATTTCCACGGGAATTTCACTGGAGAGCTTTTCGAGCTCAGTGTTGAGAGGGTTTGCGAACTGCTTATTAATATCGTCATCATCTTCATCATCGGGGCGAATGGCCATAGTAAGGATATTATATGAAAGTTAAGACCGTTTTTACATGTCAGAATTGTGGCGCCCAGGCCCCCCGCTGGATGGGAAAATGTTCCGAGTGTAATCAGTGGAACACCCTGGTCGAGGAGACCTATAAAGATGCCACGCCCGCCGACGCAAAGGGTCACGCTGCATTTCGGTCGTCGCTCACGGCTGAAAACGATCTGCCGCAGAGCGTCCCGCTTCGGCTCAGCGAAATCAAAGGCGATGATGGCCGACGTTTGGCGACCAGCTTTGGCGAGCTGGATCGGGTTCTGGGTGGTGGCATTGTACCGGGCAGCCTTGTTCTCGTTGGCGGCGACCCTGGAATCGGAAAGTCGACAATTTTAATGCAGGCATTCAGTAAAGGTAGCCAGGCCGCGGTCGGTAAAATTTTATATGTATCCGGTGAAGAAAGTGCCCAGCAGATCAAACTGCGGGCACTGCGCCTGGGAATGAGCGATGAGAATTTGTTCGTCTACGCCGAGAACCAGCTCGAGTCGGTACTCGAGGCGCTTAAAAAAATCAAACCCACGCTGCTGAACGGTGCTTTACTTCGAAGGCTCGAACAATCATGCCTATCGAATATTGCGAGCGGTAAAAAACCGGTTTGGCTCGACCAACGAGATCGGGGTTTTTGAAATGGTGCAGGCCGGCCTGCGCGAGGTCAGCAACCCCTCGGAGCTTTTCCTTCAAGAGCGACCAATCAACGCGCCCGGCACGGTGGTCATTTCGTCCATCGAGGGTTCGCGTCCGCTGCTGGTCGAGGTGCAGGCACTGGTTAGCGCGAGCAATATGAATATGCCCAGGCGCACGACGCTGGGAATAGATCACAATAAGGTGTCGCTGCTCGTGGCGGTGATCGAGAAAAAGCTGGATTTGCCGCTGTACGGGCACGACATCTTCGTGAACGTCGCCGGTGGCATTCGGCTCGATGAGCCCGCGGCTGACCTGGGCACCTCGCTGGCGTTGATTTCGAGTTTTAAAAATCAGCCGTTGGACTCCAAGCTGCTCGTTTGCGGCGAGGTGGGTTTGGCGGGCGAAGTGCGGCGCGTGGCTCAGCTGGACCTGCGCCTGGCCGAGGCTGAGCGCCTTGGTTTTCGACAGGCCATCGTTCCGAAATCCAGCCTGAACGCGCTGACCAAAGCGCAGCAGCAGGACCGAAAAATGGCCGTCATCGGCGTCAGCAACCTGTCTGAAGCCCTGGACGCAATAAGCTAAATCTTGGACTTTAATGCGTCGATGGCCTCGGCCCACGATTTCAAATGTTCCTGGCGCATCTGTTTGGGCATTGAGGGGTGAAAAGTGCGGTCCGTGTGCCACGACTTTTCGACCTCTGAAAGATCGGTCCATATCCCACAGCCGAGGCCTGCCGCGAAAACGGCGCCCATGGCGGTGGTTTCGACAACTTTGGGGCGAATAAGCTGGGTCGACAGGATATCCGCCTGAAATTGCATCAAGAGATCGTTCTTCGAAGCGCCGCCATCGACATTCAACGAGCGCAGGCGCGAGCCCATGTCGTTTTCCATGGCCTTTAAGATGTCGTGGTTCATGAAGGCGACACCTTGCAGCACCGCGCGCGCGATATGAGAGGAGTTCGTGCCCCGCGATATGCCAAAAAAAGTCGCACGGGCATTGGGCATCCAGTGTGGGGCGCCTATACCGGTAAAGGCGGGAATAAAAACAACAC
Source organism: Deltaproteobacteria bacterium (assembly GCA_016194725.1). Lineage (GTDB taxonomy): Bacteria > Bdellovibrionota > UBA1018 > UBA1018 > UBA923 > JACQAX01. Next base: position 2,706 of record JACQAW010000028.1, on the reverse strand, counting down.
CGTCGCTGCCAGGCACTTTTTTTGCCAGCTTTTCAATGTCGGAAGAGCTTTTAATCAGCCCCAAGCCATCGCGCAGCCATTGTACCGCGGCGCCCGCCGTAAAGGCGCCGCCCTCGAGCGCGTACACTGGGCGCTTTCCAATTTTCCAGGCCACGGTTGCGAGTAGCTTGTGTTTGGATCGCCGAATCTTGGATCCGGTATTCATTAAGATAAATGATCCGGTGCCATAGGTGCATTTGGCCATGCCTTCATGCACGCAGGCCTGCCCGAGCAGGGCCGCTTGCTGATCACCCAAAATTCCATGAATGGGAATACCGTCGGGTAAACCTGGTACTTTTTTTGTCTTACCAAACAGGTCGGTCGAATCGAGTATCCGAGGCAGCATCGAGCCAGGTACCTTGAAAAGACCAAGCAGGTCGTCATCCCAGGCAAGCTTTTCGATGTTGAACAGCAGTGTGCGCGAAGCGTTAGAAGGTTCGGTGACGTGCGCGGCCCCGCCCGTCAATCGATGAATCAGGTAGCTGTCTATGGTTCCAAACGCACAATCCCCGTGTGATGCCGCACGCTTGATACTCGAAATGTTTTCAAGCGCCCACTGAACTTTCGAGCCTGAAAAATAGGGATCGAGCAGCAAGCCCGTGCGCTCGTTGATGAGCGGTTCGTGTCCGTCGTGTTTTAATTTTTCGCAAAGAGCGACCGTGCGGCGATCCTGCCACACGATGGCGTGGTGCAACGGGGTGCCCGTTTTCCTGCTCCAGAAACATGCGGTTTCGCGCTGGTTCGTAATTCCGATTGCGGCAATATTTTTAGCGTAGGATTTGGATTTCGAAAGCACGCCTTTTATTGCCTTATTCGTGGCGGCCCAGATATCATCTAGATCGTGTTCAACCCAGCCTGGCTTCGGATAGATCTGCCGGAACTCGACATTATGGAATGCCAAAACTTTCAAGTTCTTGTTCACGAGTAAAGCGGTGCTTCCAGTGGTTCCCTGATCGATGGCCAAGATGAGATCGCGCATGGAGAGAGTATTCAAATGAAGGACTTTTTTGGCAAGCGCAAAGAAAAACTGTTTGATCTGCACGAGCTGGATTTGGACCGCCTGGCGCTATACGTGCTGCCGCGGTTTTTGCTCGAGATTATCCGCAAATACCTGCGCCTGGAGATCGAGGGTATGGAAAACGTTCCCGACAAAGGGCGGGCGATCGTTTTGCCGAACCACTCGGGCTGGTCGGGCTTTGACGTCGTCATGGTTGGGAATGAAATTCACAAAGCCAAGAGCCGCATTCCCCGTATTCTCGCCCACCGTGCCTGGTTTTTGGGAGACATCAAAATTCTGTCGCACAAGATGGGCTTGCAAGAAGCCTCGACCGAAAACGGGCTCAAGCTGCTCAAGAAGAACAATATCGTCGTGCTGTTTCCGGAAGGCGAATATGGGAATTTCAAGCCAACCAGCGAGCGTTACCATCTGAAAGAGTTTCGTCGCGGCTTTGTACGCATGGCCATGGTCACAGGTGCGCCCATTATTCCCACCATCGTCATCGGAGCAGAGGAAACCCACATCAATCTGGCCACGCTGAAGTTCACCAAATACCTCAAGGGCCAGATCATCCCTATTCCGCTCAATATTCTGCCGCTGCCGGCCAAGTGGAAGATCAAGTTTCTCGACCCTGTTTACCTGAGGGAGTACACCGCCAAGGATGCCGAGAACAGCGACCTGGTGCATAAGATCGCGCTCGAAATTCAGGCGATTATGCAGGCGGCAATCGATGCAGAGCTGAAAAAGCGGAAATGGATTTACTTCAAACCCCCGGTCGAGGTCAGTTGAGCTCGTCCGGAGGAGTGCAGCCGGGGCACGGCGGCGCGATGTCTTTGGCCATCGACTTCCAAATCTTTGAAATCCCCTTTTTCATCTGAGTGCTGATTAGGCCGGAAACGGCAAGACACAGCAGCACGGCCAGCATGTACTCCACCATGGCCTGACCCCTTCTTCGTTGCTTCATATCTTCAATTGTAGTTACATGTTATGAAGAATCACCATGCGGAAAGTCATAATTGCCACCGTTGCCATTGTTATGCTCCTGGGAGGAATTGTTATTGCCTACCGATTTGATCGGATAAAAAAGGGCGATAACGCGGCGGCAGTCGCACAAAAAGACCTGCCTGGCGAAGTGCAGTTCACCGATTTCGCTTCCAAGCAGCCGATTACGTTAAAGAAATTTGCCGGAAAAGTAGTGCTCGTGAATTTCTGGGCCAGCTGGTGCGAAGCGTGTATGGCCGAGATGCCCAGCATTCAAAAGCTCTATGAACAGCTGAAGTCCGAGGGCTTCCTGGTGGTTGCCATCAATGTCGATGAGCATCCTGAAAAAGTGGTTCCCCGCGTGGTCAGCGAGCTTCACCTTACGTTCCCAATATTCACCGAAATCGACGGCGGCATGAGCAAGGTATTTGACGTCGTTGCTATTCCCTTTAGCGTGGTTGCCGATCGCAATCACAAAATCAGCTGGAGCGAGTCTGGCGAGCGCGACTGGGCCTCGGCTGAAACGATCGGTGAAATTAGGAAACTGCTCAAGCCAATATGACCCTTCCGCTATTCATCCATAAGAACAACCGTGTTCTCATGGCGCTGCTGTGTGGGGTGGCATTTTTTTTCGGCTATTCGATTCCCAAGCATTTTCATCTTTATCCGCCGCAGCAGCTGCCGCTGAC
>JACQAW010000027.1 GCA_016194725.1 Deltaproteobacteria bacterium | reverse complement strand
TGCCATCTGCGAGCAGATGGACGACCCCGCGCAGGCCAAGGGCCTCGTCAAGAGTGACGTGATTCGAGTCGTTTCGCCTGGCACACGGCTTGACCCCGAAGCCTTAGACGCCAAGGCCCCGAATTACACCCACGCGGCGGCACCCAACAACGCTGACGGCACGGTGGACTGGGCCACGGTTGATTTTACGACTGGAAAATTCTGGTTCGGCCGTGCCGCCTCACAGTCCGACTGGCTTGCGCATGTGATGGCGCAGGCTCCGGCCGAAACGCTTTTTCCCGACTCGCCGGCCGGCGAGTCTCTGCTGCTCACCTGGCGCGAAGCCATGCCGCGCAGCTTTGCCCAGACGGCTCCCGGTTTTTATTTTGATTCGGCCTACGCCGCCGAACGCATTCGCGAGCAGTTCCAGGTCAGCCACCTTGCCGCCGTTCACCCGGCCCTTGCCGGGCGCGAGGGCGCTTCGGGGGCGCTGATCAAATATTTTCAAGAGACTCAGAAGGCGCCGCGAATTCCGTCGGCAATGCGCATCGAGCTCTGGGCGCTCGATACCGCCATGGAGCTGGACGCCGCCACGGTACGCGCCCTTGAGCTTTTTCCCGCGCGCGCGGGGCACGGGCTGGGCTCGACCCGTGACGTTAGCCTGCTCTCGTGGCTCGACCGCACTAAAACCGCGATGGGCGGACGGCTTTTGCGCGACTGGATTCTGCGCCCTCTGACCGTGCACATGCAAATCGAAGAGCGGCTCGACCAGGTTGAACATCTCTTGTCCGGCCACGAGAGGCTTGCTCCCGCTTTGAACGAGATTTACGATCTCGAGCGCCTGCTCTCGCGCATAAGCCTGGGCTCGGGAGCCATGGCCGGCGCGCGCGAGCTGCTGGCGCTGGCCGGCTCGATTGCGAAATCAGGCGAGCTTGCCGCGTTGACCACCGAAAAAAACCTGCGCGCCAAACTCACGGCCGCGCTCGATCCCAAACTCGTCGAGCTTTCCAAGCTGACACTGGACGTGCTGGTGGAAAAACCTCCGGCCACGACGCGCGAAGGCGGAATGTTTCGCAAAGGCCACCGCGCGGATCTGGACGAGCTTATCGAATTATCCGAAAATGGCGAGCAGTGGCTGGCCGGCTTTGAGGCGCGCGAACGCAAAGCCACCGGCATCAATAGCCTGAAAGTACGCTTCAACCGCGTGTTCGGCTACTACCTCGAAATCACCAAAGCGAATCTGGACGCTGCTCCGAAACACTATATCCGCAAGCAGACCATGGTGGGCGGCGAGCGCTACATCACCGAAGAGCTCAAGCAGTTCGAGGAAAAGATTCTCACCGCCGAAAAGAAGCGCTGCGACCTGGAGCACGCGCTGTTTCGCGAGCTGTGTGCGAAGTTCGCCGAGCTTTCAGGCCCAATCACCGAGGTGGCACGCGCCGTGGCTCAGGTGGACGTCATCTGCGCGCTGGCCGCTGTTGCCAGCGAAGAAGGCTACACCCGTCCCCGGCTGAACGACTCCACCGAGCTGGAAATCATCGAAGGCCGCCACCCTACCGTGGCCGTCGCCATGGCAAAGCAAAAAGCCAGCTTCGTTCCCAACACCGTCAAGCTGGGCGCCCGCGGCCGCTTTCTGCTCATCACCGGCCCGAACATGGGCGGCAAGAGCACGGTGATGCGCCAAACCGCGCTGATCATCCTGCTTGCGCAGCTTGGCTCATTCGTACCGGCGCAGGCGGCCAACATTGGCGTGGTGGACCAGATCTTTACGCGCATCGGCGCCAGCGACAACATCGCCGACGGCGCCTCGACATTCATGGTCGAGATGAGCGAGATGAGTTTTATTCTAAGGCATGCCACCGACCGCAGCCTGATTCTGATCGACGAGGTTGGGCGCGGCACCAGCACCTATGACGGCATGAGCCTGGCCTGGGCCCTGGCCGCCGATATTTGCGAACGCATCGGGGCGCGCACGTTATTTGCCACTCATTACCATGAGCTCACGCAGCTGGCCGCTCAGTACAAAGGCGTGGCCAACGCACGCGTGGCCGTGGCTCACGACGGCAACAGCATTCGTTTCCTGTACCGCCTCGAGCCAGGCGTGGCCGAGCGTTCGTACGGCATTCTGGTCGCGCGCCTTGCTGGCCTGCCCGATGCGGTTCTGATTACGGCCGAAGCCATGCTGGCGCAGCTGGAGTCGCAGAGCCGAAAACCAAAAACACCCACCGATACCAACCAGCTGGCGCTGCGCCTGGATCGCCCACGCACGGGCGAGTCGAACACCAGCCTGGCAACCCAGCCCCGGCCGTCTCCTATAGAGAATTGGCTTACGGCCCTGGAACTCGACAACCTGACTCCAATGCAGGCCATGGCTCAGCTGGCCCAGTGGAAACAGAAGATTGAGAAATGACCGGTCAGTTTCAGCGCTTGTCCGGCAAAAACTGCCCAAAGCTGGACGCCCCTGGGTCCTGCTATATAATGAGCGGATGCCCGGACGGATGTTCCTCACCGCCGCTTTAACTTTCCTCGCCACCGCGGCGGCCAATGCGGGCGCGACTCCTTTCACAGTGATTCTTGATCCGGGTCACGGCGGGGACGACACCGGAGCCATAGCGAATGCGGGTGGAAAACGCATTTTTGAAAAAGACGTCACCCTGGCCATCGCGCGCCAAACCCAGCTAATTTTAAAGAGCCGCGGAATTCCCGCAGTGCTTACCCGCACTGGCGACCACTTCACGGCGCTGGATCAGCGAACCAGGTCCGCCAATCTTACAGCCGCGCACGCGCAGTCGGCGGTTTTCGTTTCGATTCACGCCAACTCCTGCGATGAGTCCCGCAGCTCGGGTTCTGAAATCTACGTTTTCAATGCCGCCACCAACGAGGCCTCGCGCCGGCTGGCCGATCTCGAAAACGGGCGCAGCACCCACGACCCCGGCCGCAGACCCGCGATGCGCACTCAAACACACGGCACGCTGGACCTCATCATGACCGATCTGGCCACCACCGCCAACTACGGCGAATCCATTGAACTGGCCTGCGCGGTGGAACATGCGGTTACCAACGGAGTGTGGGCACGCACCCTGGCGTTGCGTGATCGCGGCGTTCGACAAGCTTTGTTCTATGTACTGATGGAAACGCACATGCCAGGCATACTTTTCGAACCGGGCTTTCTGAGTAATCGTCAAGATCTCGCGCACCTGACCAGCCCCACCTATCAGCAGCATCTTGCGCGCAGTCTTGCCGACGGAATCGTGCACTGGCGTCGCGGCCAAAACGGGCAACGGGCCCGGCTTTCGGCCGTCGCCAAGAGCCGCGCGCAACACTGCCACATCGTTAAGGATTAGCCCGTTCCGGGGCTACCATAGCCAATTTCCAGCCATGTCCAAAGATTATACACATGGCAAGGCCCCTGTCGCGCTGACACAGGCCCGCGTGCCGCAATACCCTCTGCTGGAAAATTGGCACCGCCGTTGCACTATACCTGTCTTGTAGAAGATGAGTTCCTGAGGAGGAATTAGTTATGTTGTTGAACAAATTTAAATCGGCATCCATTGTAGCAGCCCTGATTTGCACCTCGTTGGCAGCTAGCGGATGCGGTAGCGGAAATAGCACACCTGGCACCACGACTGGCGGAGTCGCTGTCGGTTACAACCCCGGCGCTTACGTCCCCGGCGTCGTTACCCCGATCAGCGCGGCTGGCGGAACACTGTCATTCTCTGGTTCGAACGTGATGACAAACCTTGGTTATGTCGGAACGACCACTGGCTGGGGCGCCCCGCCCGCCAATGATTCGAACTTTCAGTACCCGCAAGCGCAGAACACTCTGACGCTGGGTTCGTACAGCGCATCGGTCGGAGCGACCGGCACGCTGGTTGGCAACTGCGGATTGTATCCCGGCACGTCGATCAGCCTGATCGCCACGCCGCAAAGCGCTTACTCGTCAGGCCTCACGGGCTACATTACGCTCAGCTCGGCCTTCATGATGGCGAACTACCCACAGGGCATGCCTGCACCAATCGGTGTGGCCATCGATGTCTGGGCGACCACGAACCAGCTCTACGGCGGCATGGTTTATATCTGCACCGCTCGCGACCAGAGTGGTAACTGCCACGGTGCATATTTTCCGGTAAACCCGTAATCAAAGTTTCTTAAGTGTGCGTGTAGGAGTTGAAGTACAAGCTGAAGTTGGTGGCAAGTTGAAGCAGTGTGATGTTCCCGCCACAGGAACGATAGTCAGTTGATGTTGATGTTGAAATAGTGAAAGTGAGCAACCAGAATTAGGCAAATGAAGGTCGGTCACTAGAAAAAACGCACGGGCCGGAGAAAAAACCTCCGGCCCTTTTTTTCAGTTTTGGAGATTTTTTTATGTTGAACAAAACCACCTCGATCCTGGCTGCCCTGGTCTGCACCACGCTGCTTGCCAGCGGCTGCGGAAACAGCAACTCAGCGAAGCCCATGCCGGGTAGCATAAACGGCGCTGTCGGCGCGGTGGGCGCAAGCTCCGGCACGATTACGCTGGTGGCAGGCGGCGGCGGTCAAATCAACTTTAACGGCATCAACGTTTTCGCCAACGGCGGCTACGTGGGCACGACCAACGGTTTCACGAGCACTCCCACGCAGGATTTTTATCTGCCGGGCGCCATGAACACCCTGGGCCTCGGCACTTCGAACTGCCCCGGCTGCAGCATGGCTTTGTCGGCCACCTCGACTACCGATTCCAGCACTCGCATTACAATGATGACAAACTCGGTTTCCTCGGTCACCACGGCCAACATTGGTGGCGCGATTTACCTGAGCTCGTCCTTCGTGCTCGCCAACTTTCCAATCGGCGCCAACGGGCAGCCTACCCTGTCGGTGCAGGGACTGGCCGTTGACCTGGCTATCGCCAGCGGCAGCACGGTTTCGGGCGCGGTGTACATCTGCACGCAAAAAGACCCAGGCACTGGCGCCTGCCACGGCCCGATCGTCAACTTTTAAGTTTTATTCCTGAAGTGCCCGCGCGATGCGCTGGCTGAAGCCATTGGCCACGACGTCAATGCCGCTCCAGTCATAACGCAACTCACGCAGCTCTTTGGCCGCGCTAAGCCGCGCAGGTTGAACCAGCTCGGTCGCGCCACTCCTGAGCATCGGATCCAGCCGCCACGTGGGACGCAGCCCGGCCACGGCGAGCGGAATTTCCGAGGTCGACGAAAACAGCCAGATCTTCGGGCCCCGAATCACGAGTCTTCTGGGCTCCTTGGAATCTTCCGAGGGCGTAACCAGAATGTGGCCCACCAGCACTCCGTCAACGCCCAGGGCTTTTCCGAGCGACGCCAGGCTTTGTCCGCCCGACCACCCCAGCTCGGAAGGGTTCACTGATTTCAAACCCTGCGCGCTGGCATTCACTTCGGCCGCGCGACTCAATCCCAGGCGTGCAACCCAACGCGACACGGTGGTCTTGTAAGAGTTGGTTTTCAGCTCGGGCGCAAATGCGGGCGAACCCACGGTGGCCGCCACGCTCTGAACTTCTCGTGCGCTGCTCTCGGCGCCGAAGGCCTGGCGAATCTCGCGGTCAAAAGCCTGAAAACTTCTTTCGGCAATCTCGGCCGCGAGGGCCTCGCGTTCCTGCGTGGAATAAGGGCAGTTCTTGGGACAATCAAAAGTTACCGAGTAGGCCGCCCAGGCCAGATGCTTGACCTGGTCGTTGTCGCCACGCGTGGTGTCGACTGAAACATCCTGCTCCAGCGAGTAAGGATTGGCAGTGCGGCGAGCAACGCTGCCCAGCGGATAAATGGAGGAGCACGCGGTTAACGCGACGCTCAAACTCAGTCCCAGTATTAACTCTGCTCTCTTCATATTCATCCCATGCCCCCTAGTCGACCACCCAACGTGAGTCTAGCGTTCTGGGTGGAAAATGCAAGTAACCGAGTCGCCTATTTCCGCCATCAATGCCACAATATGAGAGTCATGCCGCGACTGGAAAAATTTACCCTCTATCTGCAGCTCGACTGCGGGCTTAGCCCAAAAACCGTTCAGGCCTATACCGCAGATCTGCGCCCGTTTCTTGAAATTTATGGCGGCCGTCTGGCCCAGGTCAGCCGCAAAGATATCGAAAATCACCTGGCCGACCTTTCAACCAAGGGCGTGGGCAACCGCAGTCTGGCGCGCAAGCTCTCGGCATTTCGGCTTTTTTTTCGGTTCGCGCTCAGCGAACGTCTGGTACCGGTCAACCCCACCGATGAGCTGCGGGCAGCCGCCCCCCAGCGCGCCCTGCCCCAAACACTTTCCATCGAACATGTCGAAGCACTGCTGGCTATGCCAAGCCGCCAAGGCGCCACCACCGATTCCATCATGCTGCGAATGCTGTATGCGGCGGGCTTGCGGGTGTCCGAGCTGGTGTCGCTCACCGCCGACGAGGTCGACACCCAGGCAGGCCTGGTGCGCATTCAAGGCAAAGGCGAAAAGGTGCGCCTGGTTCCCATCGATCCCGGCACCTGCGCGCTCATTGCTCATTATATCAAAGACGTTCGCCCCGCGCTGCGGGCCAAAGCGCGCGACAGCGCCCGGGCTGGAACGCTTTTTCTTTCCACCCACGGGCACGGCTTCACGCGCCAGGGCTTTTGGAAGCTGCTCAAGAAATATGCCCTGCTCGCGGGAATTTCACCCAACGTCTCGCCGCACGTCATACGACACGCCTTTGCCACGCATCTGCTGGAACGCGGAATGAATCTGCGCTCGCTGCAGATGCTGCTGGGCCACAGCGATATCTCAACGACCGAAATCTATAGCCATGTTTCAACCAGTCACCTGCACGAGGCGCTGCAAAAACATCATCCACGCAACAAATAAGGGCGCCAGCCCCCGTAACCGTCCCTGCCACCGATTCTGTACCGGTTTCTGGCGTCCATCGTGGTACGGTGACTCGGTATAATATGGGTGACCTTACCGACCGCATCAGAATGACCCTGATCCAAATGATTCCGTTCATCGGAGCCATCGTGTTTCACGAAGTTGGCCATGCTTATATCGCTAAGCGCCATGGCGACAATACGGCCAAAGACCTTGGCCGCCTGACGCTCAATCCTATTCCACACATCGACCCCGTGGGCACACTCTTGTTTCCAATGCTCAACATGATCACGGGCATTCCGCTCATGTTCGGCTGGGCCAAGCCGGTTCCCATCAACTACAACAAGCTCAAGCCTTACCGGCGCGCGTTGTTTCTGGTGTCGGTTGCCGGCCCCGTGGCCAATGTACTTCTGGCATTCGTGGCGGCGTTTTGCTTTGTGGCCATCGCGCTCTTCGTGCCACATGATTTTTATCTTTTTGAGCCGCTGTTCGCAATGTCGCAGGCCGCAATTCAGATCAATTTCATGCTCGCGTTATTTAACCTGATTCCACTGCCCCCGCTGGATGGCTCACGAATGCTGGAGTCCTTCATGACGCTTGAGCAGTCCCGCAGCTTAGTTTTTTCATACTGCTGGCGCTTTTTTGGACGGGGGCGCTGAGTTTTCTGGCCGGGCCGGTTTTTATACTCAGCACGCTGTTTGTCGACATCTGGAAAGTCGTGTTTCTGAAAATACTCGGCGGCTAAAAATTAAATTCACAAAAATGCTGCATCGCTCCTTGTTAAGTCGCGACGCGGTTAAGTAGTTTTAGGACAGAAATATGGAACTGCTCAAGATTAAAACCGAACAATTTGAAGGCCCACTCGATCTGCTGCTTTTTCTGATTCAGAAAAACGAAATGGATGTGTCGGCCATCGCGCTTCATAAAATTACCGACCAGTACGTCCAGTACATCGAAATGATGCGTGAGCTGAACTTCGACGTCGCCAGCGAGTTTCTGGTCATGGCCGCTACTCTCATTCATCTCAAGTCGCGCCGCCTTTTGCCCCAATTCCAAGACGACTTGGTCACCGCCGGTGCGGCTGGTGATGCGCCCACGAGTGAAGAAGAGCTGGTGCGCCGGCTCATCGAGTACAAGAAATTTCAAGAGGCCGGCCGCAAGCTGCTCGAGCTG
>JACQAW010000026.1 GCA_016194725.1 Deltaproteobacteria bacterium | reverse complement strand
CCCCTGCCTATCGACGTCAAAGACGGGCGCGCGGCGGGCCTTTACGCAAAGGGCGAGTTCGTGGGCTTTGCCACGGTAGCCACGGCAACCGAGGCTGATGCCAACGCCGCTGATTTCGTTTTTCACCTCCTCAACTATTCCATCAGCCAGCAAGTGGACCGCGACAATCTGCAGTTCAACATCGAGTATCTGAAAAACCTCATAAATCTGATGCAGAACATGTCGCAAAAAACCGCGGCCGTGTTTGACCGCGAAAAGGTGGCCGAGTTTTTCATCTGCGAGTGCGAAAAGCTTTTCGGGGCACGTTCGGGTGCCGTGATCGTTTTCGAAAACGGGCGGTCGAACGTGCTGGCCAACTTTGGCACAAAGTTCACTGAAATGCCGGCGGTCCAGCACGTCATGGCCATTCGCAAAATATACGTGAACAACAACCCCAGCGACGATGCGATGTACGAGGGCATCACGCCGCCCCACAACGTGCTGGTCGTGCCCATGCTGGCCGGCACCGAGCTGGTCGGCGCCATCTATCTGCGCGACAAGGAAATTGGGCCTTTTACGATCGAAGACCAGCGCATGAGCCAGACCCTGGCCACGGTCTTGGGCGGCACCATCGCGAATATTCAGCTGCACCAGAGCCTGGTGGCCACCGAACGCGTGAAGTCCACGTTGAGCCGCTATCTTTCGCCGAATTTACTGAAAGAGATCGTCGAAACCGGGCGCTTCGAGAAGCTTGGCGGCGAGCGCGTGCGCACCACGATTTTATTCACCGACATTCGCGGGTTCACCAAACTTTCCGAACAGATGTCGCCCGAGCAGATGGTTTCGCAGCTCAATGAATATTTCGAGGAAATGTCGCAGGTTATTTTCAAGTATGACGGCACGCTCGACAAGTACGTCGGCGACCTGGTCATGGTGCTCTTTGGCGTGCCCAAGTCCATGACTGATGCGTCGGCACGCGCCATCCGCACGGCCATCGAGATGCAAAAGCGCATCAAGGTGTTGAATCGAAAATGGACGGCCGAGGGCAAGCCCAACTTCGGGGTGGGCATGGGAATCAATACGGGCGACGTGATCTTTGGCAACATCGGATCCAGTCAAGCCATGGGCTTGACCGTCATCGGCGACAACGTGAACTGCGCCCAGCGCCTCGAGGCCTACGCCAGCGCGGGCGAAATCCTGATCAGCGAAGCCGTGCAGGCCGAGGTGGGCGAAAACGGCTTCAAGCTTGCGCGCCTGGGCTTGCTCGAGGTCAAAGGCAAGCAAATCGTCGCCTATCGGGTCGAGTACGATTAGGTGCAACAAGCCATTGTCGAGGAGCTGAGGGCGGCTTATGTGTGCCACACCGTCATTTTATATGGCTCACGCGCGCGTGGCAAACAGGACGCAGGCAGCGACTACGACGTCGCCGGCATTCGGGAGAGTGGCGAGCCCGGGGTGCTTCATGATGCGCGCCAGTTCAACGGCATCTTCCTTGATGCTTTCATCTACCGCGAGAGCTCGCTGGTTACCCTGACGCCGGACATGATTCGCCTGCGTGCCGGCGTGGTGTTGGTGGAAAAGGGCGACTTCGGCAAGCGGCTTATCGCGCGCGCGAACGAGCTGTTCAAGGCGGGGCCCGAGCCGCTGCCGGCGACCGAGCTGAATTCGCTGCGGACGTGGATCGGAAAAATGCTCGGACGCATTTCACGCGGCGGCCCCGAAGACGTGGAAGCCAACTTTCGGAGAACCTGGCTGCTGCACGACCTGCTCGAGCTTTACTTCAAGCTTCGGGGCACCTGGTACCTGGGTCCCCGCGAAAGCTTCGCGTGGCTGCGTGCAAACGATCCGGCGTCCTATAAGGCTTTCGAAAATGCCCTGGTGCCCGAGGCCTCACGCGGTGCCGTCCGCATTCTCGCCGATCGGGTGTTGGGCCAGGGCCGCTTCACCTCTTCGCGGGCGGCAATTGATAATTCTTGACGCTGGTTTGGCCCGGGGTAGCCTTGTTTGACTACCATGAAGCGAGACCATCTTCGAGAACCTCCCGTGATTCAGGAGCACCATGTAAGTTTGCCGGACCAGCTGGGGCGTATACTGGGGGCCGACCGCGCGCATGCCCGCAAGATTACCGGCCGCGGCGTTCGAGTCGCGGTCATTGATTCCGGATTTTATCCACATCCGTTTTATCTGGCGCGGGGCTATCGCATTCGCCATATTCCCACGCGAAAAGAACGAAATCCGAACGTCGACGAGTATGGCCACGGCACCGCGCAGCTGGCCAGCCTGTTTGCGGTCGCGCCCGAAGTCGAGGCGCTTGCGATCAAGTGCATGGACCGCGATCCTTCTTACGCCCTGGAAAAGGCAATCGCGCTTCGGCCCGACATTTTGAGCTGCGCCTGGGGTTTTAACATCGATCATGACGAGCAGGGGGCCAGCCCGCGACCGCGGCCAGTGCCTTCGCAGTACGTGAAGATGCAGCGGCTTATTCGCGAAGCGCATGACCAAGGCATCACCGTCGTGGCGGCGGGCGGCAACGGTCAGTTCGCGTTTCCTGGAAGCATGCCCGAGGTCATCGCGGCGGGCGGCATTTACTATGCGCCTGACGGCAAGTTCTATCCTTCCGATATCTCGTCACGCTTCGAGAGCAGTTTTTTTCCGGGCCGCATGGTGCCCGACCTTTGTGGCATCGTCGGCGACCTGCCGCACGGACGCTTGCTGCTGGTGCCGGTGCCGCCCAAGGCGAAGCTTGCGCGCCGCCCGGGCTTCGCCACCACGGCGATGGGTGGCGCCAGCGACGTGGGCAGCGGCTGGGCCATGTTCAGCGGCACCTCGGCGGCGACCGCGATGATCTCAGGCGCGTGCGCGCTGCTGCTGCAGTATTCGCCAAAGCTTTCGCCTCGGCGAATCAAGGAGATCTTGATGGACGGCGCGCGTCTCTTGCCTCAAAGCGGCTGCCGGCTGCTTGACGTGGACGGGGCGCTTCGTTCAATTATTGGCTGAGGGGGGCGGCAGCTTCGGACGCGGAAGCTCGAACACCTCACGCACCGGACAGTAGCTCATGCCGGCCAGCCGCGCGATGGGATTGACCTTGTCGAGCTGCACGCGGCCGCTTTCATAAACGCCGGGCGCGAAATGCGCGTACACGATTTTTCCGATCACCACGTGCCCGCTGCCCGCGCCTCCGGGCCCCACCTTTACGATTTCGAGCAGCTCGCACTCAAACGTTACCGGGGCCTCTTGCACCCGGGGCACATCCAGCTTCACGCAACGGGCCGGGTTCAGACCCACGACGTTGAACTCGTTGACCTCGGGCGGATAATCCGCCGAAGTTTGGTTCATCTGGGTCGCCAGCTCTTCGCTCACGATGTTGACCGCGAATTGCTTGACCTCGCGAATATTGCGAAGCGTGTCTTTCTCGCGTCCGTCGGCGTGATTGACCGGACAAAAAAGCAGCGACGGCGGATTGCTGCAAACTCCGTTGAAGAAGCTGAATGGAGCCAGGTTCAGGCGGCCTTCGAGCGAAATCGTGCTTACCCAGGCAATTGGCCGCGGCACGATGGCGCCGATGAGCAGCTTGTAGGCGTCGCCGACAGTCAGCTTGGAGACGTCCAGTTCGGTTATCGCGCTCACGTCGTTTTCCACGAGTCTTTGTATGCGGCCACTTCGGATTTTTTCGCCAGCTCAAAGGGTTTCAGCGGACGATAGGTGTCGATCATCACCGCGTACTCTTGCAGGTATTCTTTCTTGAGCTGATTTTCGAGGGCTTTGGGGTGCGGCCCATGGTGGATGCCCTGCGGATGAAAGGTCACCATGCCTGGTTTGATGTTGGTGCGGCTGAAAAAATCGCCGTCGTGATAAAAGATCACCTCGTCATATTCGATGTTCGTGTGAAAAAACGGCACACGCATGGCTTTGGGGTCTTCGGTTTCCGCCGGGCGCGGCGCGAAGGTGCATAAAACAAAGCCATCAGCTATCAATGTGGTGTGCACGCTGGGCGGCAGGTGGTAGCGCGGGCTTACGATCGGGCGGATGTCCTCGATATTCAGGCGCCACGAAAACAGGTCGCCTTTCCAGCCCTCCACGTCCAGCGGATTGTGCGGGTAGAACACCGAGGTGAATTCATTCTCGCGCTTGATGACGACCTCCCACTCCTTGCCGGCAGTGGCGGGCGCGGTCGACGGCTTTGCTTCGGGTATTTCAATGACACCCGGATCGTAAAAGGCATTTCGGCCCAGCTGTCCGCGATCGGGAATGGAAAGCTCGCTCATGGACTCGATCAGAAGATAAAATTGCCCGGCACCCTCGGGATAAAAACGATACGTCGTGCCACGCGGAACGACCAGATAGTCGCCCTTGCGGTATTTGAGCGGGCCGTAGTCGGTCTCGAGCAGCCCCTTGCCTTCGTGAATGAACCAGCACTCGTCGCCATCGGCGTTGCGCGCGAAGTGCGGCATGGGTTTGGTAGGCGAATAAATCCAAAGGCGCACGTCCAGATTTCCCAGAAATGGCTGTGGCCGTTCCGCGGCCGTGGCTGTCGCCATGTTGAGATCGTAGGCATGCGGCTGCAGCGGCCCGTTGATGCGAGCCCAGTTCGTCGGGGCGTGCGTTCGGTACAGATGGCTGACATGCCCGAAAAATCCCTGACGGCCATGCTCTTCCTCGAAGGTGCCTTGCGGCAGATCCACGTGTGCCTGACGCGCGATACGACCGGACTTGTGCGGAACCATGGGCGGCAGTCTCTTTGTCATTGTGAAGGCAGTCTAGTAACGCTCTTCCGGCTTGTCCAGCGTCAGCTTTTCTGCAATACCTTCTAAATATGAAACTTGTAACCTATCTGTACGAAGGCCGTGAGTGCGTGGGCTGCCTGACCGCTGACCGAATTCAGGAAATGAACGTCGAATCCGTGCTCGCGTTTATCAGGAATCCTGTGGCCAGGCCGGGGATAAAGTCGGTGGCGTTGAAGGACGTGAAATTGCTGTCGCCGGTTCCGCGGCCACCATCCATGCGCGA
This sequence comes from Deltaproteobacteria bacterium, assembly GCA_016194725.1. Classification (GTDB taxonomy): domain Bacteria; phylum Bdellovibrionota; class UBA1018; order UBA1018; family UBA923; genus JACQAX01. The sequence continues at coordinate 414 of JACQAW010000026.1, read as the reverse complement.
CGGCTACGCCTTTCGCCAGCATGTTGCCACTGCGCGGCGCAATCGGGGTCTGGACATGATTCCGGAGTTCGACCAGTTTCCAGTGTTTTACTTCACGAATCATCAGGCAGTCACCGGGCCGGGCGATGTTGCTGTGCAGAAAGAGCATCTCAACAAGCTCGACTTCGAATTGGAAGTGGCCATCGTCGTCGGCAAGGAAGGACGCAATATCAAGGTTGCGCAGGCTGACGAGTATATCTTCGGCTACACGATCATGAATGACTGGTCGGCGCGCGCGCTGCAAATGGAAGAGATGAAGCTGAATCTGGGACCAGCCAAAGGCAAAGACTTCGCCACCTCGCTTGGCCCCTGGCTCGTCACTCGCGATGAGCTGCTCGAGTCGGGTCGCTTGAAGAAAACCCCGCGCGGCGAAGT
>JACQAW010000025.1 GCA_016194725.1 Deltaproteobacteria bacterium | reverse complement strand
GAGTGGGTGGCAAAAGCCTATGGCGGCTGGGAGCGCGGCACTGACGCCAGGCTGCCGGCCACCTATGCCGAAAAACCGGAATATTCCGAAGCCGAGGGCAAGGTCAGGAGCCCCGCGCGCCAGTTCTTGATGGGTTTTCGCATTCCCGACTATCACGTTGAAACCTCGCCGGTGGCTGACCTTGCACAGCACGTGTTTTTTGAGTCCGACTACAGCCTGGCGCGCCGCCGGCTGCTGCACCGGCTTAAGTTCACCTCGGTCATCACCGCATTCAACTCCGCCACCGATACCGGTTTAATGAAGCTCTATGCGGTGCCCACGCCCGGGCATGACCGCGAACAGATTCGCGATGAGGTGCTCAAACTTGGCGAGGACTTCGAAAAGCTGACCGACGCCGAGCTCACCGCTTACCTGCGCCAGTATCAGGTAGGCACGGCGGAAAGCGTGCTGCGAAACGACACGCTCAATGAAGAGGTGGCGCGCAGCTGGGGCCGCTACGGCGATATCTCGTATCTCGCGCAAACTCTGGAGAGGCCGCTGGCGGTGACCCGCTCGGAAGTTGCCCTGTTCGCGAAAAATTATTTCGTCAAAGACAATATGGTCGTCGTGGCCACCCCGGGAATGGAGTAACCGATGCGAAGCTTATTGGCTCTGATGACGGTCTTTTGCTCGCTGACGTCGGCCCTGGGCGCCACGCCCACCGCTCATTTATTGATGACCAACGGTGCGCCGTTCGAGGGCGAGCTGGACCGCTCCCTGCCGCGCGAAACAGCTTACGTTATTTTTGAAACCGGCGCGGGCCACGTTCCGGTTGCCATGCAGGGCCTGGTGCGAATCCTGAACGACATGCTCGAAAAGGGCCCAGCCGGCATGACCGAGGACGCCTATCGCCAAAAGCTGTTTCTGCTCAATGGATCCATTCGCTTTGACTGCGGCCCGCGCCTGTGTTCGCTGTCTGTTACGGCACCGGCCGAAAACCTGGACGAAATTCTGGCGCTCGCAAAACAGGTGCTCCGGGCCCCCAAGCTCGACGAAGCCACCTTTGCCGAAGCAAAAGTCAAGGTCATCGCCAACCGCACCAGCCAGGAATCTGACATGGCTTACGTGATCTTTTATCACGCCGCGCGCGATGCCTTTGGTTATCACCCGGACACTCTGGACGGAAACGGCTCCGTGCGGTCGTTGACCTCGATTACGCTTGCGCAGCTGCAAGAGCAGTTTCCGAAAATCTACACCCTCAGGCGCGCCTATTTTACCGCAATCGGGCCGGTACCGCCGCAGTCGGTTAAAACCTCGACTGAGAGGCAGCTGGCGCCATATCAATGGGTGGCCGCCGAGCCGCTGGACGTCAACCGCTACAAGCGAGCCACCACGGCGGTCACGCTGATCAATCGCACCGCTGCGACCGACAATCAAATCCTGTTTCTGTTTCCTGAGCCGATAAAGCCTGACTCGCAGGAAGGCATCGAAGGCCTGGTGGCGTTTGAAATTCTGGGTGGCGGGCTCACGGGCCGGCTGGGCGACGTGCTGCGCACCAAACGCGGGCTGACCTACCACGCCTCGGCCTCACGCAACAGCCAGGGGCTGTACTGGACAGCCTATTCCTTTGGCGGCAATCTGCAAACCCTGGGTCTGTTGAAAGGAATTCCGGAAATCATCGAAACCTTCCGCAACGACAAGTTAGCGGGCTCGGAAGTGGCCGACGCCATCGAAAAACGCACCACGAGCTTCAAAAGCTCCACTGAGCTGGCACGCGACAGGCTTTTTGAACGCATTCGTTTCAAAGCCTATGGCTTCAACGTGAATTTTCTGAAAACCTATCTGGTCAATCTGAAAAAGGTGCAACCGGCCCAGGCGACCCGTTATGCGCGCCAGAAAATCAATCCCCAGGGTGGCTATCTCTATCTCATGGGCGACAAAGCCAAGCTGCTGCCCCTGCTCGAATCAGCCGGGTACAACGTAAAAAAGGTGAAAGTCGTCGAGGTGTCCGAACTGCCCTGAAATCCGTGCAGGGAAATCCCGGCAAACGGCCCGCCTTGCGTAGTTGATTCGCTACAACAAACGCTGAAAGCCCTGGCCCTGGACTTGCTATTAAAGCCTGCATGGGACTTCTCAACTGGTTATCAAAAGATCTGGCCATCGACCTGGGTACCGCCAACACGCTGGTGTTCACGCAAGACCGAGGCATCATTATCAACGAGCCCTCGGTGGTAGCCGTGCACAAGAACTCGCGTGGCCACTCGACGATCCTGGACGTGGGCAAAGAGGCCAAGGAGATGCTGGGACGCACCCCCAACAACATCGACGCCATACGCCCCATGCGCGACGGCGTGATTGCCGACTTCGAAACCACTCAAACCATGCTGCGCCACTTTATCCACAAGGCATCGTCGCGGCGCCGCTTTCTGCGTCCCCGCATTATCGTGGGCGTGCCTTTTGGCGTCACCGAGGTCGAAAAGCGCGCCGTCAAGGATTCGACGCAATCCGCCGGGGCGCGCGAAGTTTTCCTGATCGAAGAACCCATGGCGGCTGCCATCGGGGCCGGGCTCCCAATCACTGAACCTTCCGGCAACATGATCGTCGACATCGGTGGCGGCACGACCGAAGTCGCGATCATCAGCCTGGGCGGAATCGTTTATTCCAAGTCGGTGCGTATTGCCGGCGACAAGTTCAACGAGGCCATTGCCCAGTACATCAAGCGCCGCTACTCGATGCTGATCGGCGAACGTACCTCGGAGCTCATCAAAATCGCGATTGGCAACGCCTATCCCTTCGAACAACCCAAAAGCTACCTGGTCAAGGGCCGTGACCTGGTTTCGGGCACGCCCAAGACCATCGAGCTCAATAGTGACGAGATTCGCGAAGCCTTGTCGGACTCCGTGTCCGTCATTATCGAAACCATCAAGACCGCGCTGGAGCGCACCCCACCCGAGCTGGCGGCCGATATCGTCGACAACGGAATCATACTTACCGGGGGCGGCGCGCTGCTGGCGAATCTGGAGCTGCTGATTCGGGAAAAAACCGGGCTGCCCGTGTCGATTGCCGAGGACCCTTTGACCTGCGTGGTACGCGGCGCCGGCCATGTGCTCGAGGACCTCGACTTGCTAAGGCAGGTAACTATCGTTTGAAAGTGGGGCCGCCTGGCGTAAACTGAAAAGCGATGGCCTCACTCTTCGGACATACCGCCGCGGCTTTGACCGTGGGCAAGCTTTCACCGTATTCCAGCAAGCGCAAGCTGTTCTGGCTTTTGCTTTGCCTGGTTTCGGTACTTCCCGACTTCGACGTGGTGGCGTTCGTATTTCACATTCCCTACTCCAGCCAGTGGGGGCATCGTGGCTTCACGCACAGCTACCTGTTTGCCCTGGTGGTGGCCTTGCTGGTGACAACGCTGGCCTTTCGCCAAATCCGGTTATTCTCCAAAGACTGGTTCGTGGTGCTGGCCAGCTTTTTCGCGGCGGGCGCCTCGCACCCCCAGCTGGATGCGCTGACCAACGGCGGGCTGGGCGTGGCCTTATACTGGCCATTTGATCTCGGCCGCTACTTTCACCACTATCGCCCCATCGAGGTTTCGCCCATCGGCATTACCCAGTTTTTTTCGGCCTGGGGCCTTGAGGTGCTGCAGTCCGAGTTTGTCTTCATCCTGCTGCCTTGTTTATTTTTATTGTCGATCCAATACCTGTGCAAAAAAACACTCTCGCGTTGATCACGCTTTTCTCGCTCGCCGTCGGGGGTTGCCACGGCAAAGGCAAAGCCGAGCCGTTTGAATTCGGGAAAATCTATCTTTATTCCAGCCATAAAGACCTCAACAATCCCCAGCTGCTGCCGACCGAGAATCTGCCGGGGAGAAAATTAATCGACCGCTACCCCGAGCTTTTGCAGCGCCAGCTTCTCAATCGCAAGCTGCAGCTTCGGCCCGAGCTGCGGCCCTGGGCTTCGACTTTTTTTCCCACTTGGTTTGGCGGCGTATCCGGCCGCTGGCAGGACAGCAAGGTGCGCCTTGTTTTGCGTACGCTGTGGGGCTCACAGCCGCTCACGTCGTTTGAGGCCGAAGAGCTGCTTGAAAAATCAAGCCGGGGCGACTCAGGCGCGCAAGACACCGTATACGGTTTATCGCCCACCGAAAAATACGACTATGCCGTGGGTGATTACAGCGCTCGCTCGACACGCGAGGAAAGCCTGGTGCGCGGCCACAATAGCCCGAACATGCTGCTGCGGCAGCCATTCTGGATGG
>JACQAW010000024.1 GCA_016194725.1 Deltaproteobacteria bacterium | reverse complement strand
TTCAACCCCGCCGGCCACCACGGTGGTGGATTCGCAGGTGACTGGCGTGCGCGGAAAAAAGGCGCAGACCAACGTGCTGGCCACGGCCAAGCTTTCGTTTTGCGGGCTGGGCTTCAACGTCAAACCGTTTCCGGTGCGCGGCCTCGAGCGTTCGTGGGAATGGGCCGAAAACGGCAAGCTGGGCATGAACTCGCTTTTGGATGGCCTGTTTCTGCTCGACTTCGGGCAGGGCATGGCGCTGATGAAATGACTTAGGCTTTCGGACCTGCGCTGGTAGCGGAGAGAAGCTCTTTCATGCCGCCCAGTGAGCCAAGAGCGCCACTGGCCTCGTAGGGCAAAAATACCGTCTTGTCGGCGTTGTTCGCAATCTGAATCAGCGACTCGAGATACTTCTGCGCAATGAGGTAGCTGGCGGGACTTTCCGACTTTCCGAGTGCCTGCGTTATCGCGGTAATCGCGAGCGCTTCGGTCTGGGCAACTTTCAAGCGGGCCTCGGCCTGCCCTTCGGCCCCCAATATCGCTGCTTGCTTGGCGCCCTCAGCGCTGACGATTCTGGACTGCTTGTCACCCTCGGCCCTGAGAATCGCAGCTGATTTTTCGCCTTCCGCGGTGGTCACCACCGCTCGGCGGCTGCGCTCGGCGGTCATCTGCTTTTCCATCGTGAGCTTGATCTCACGTGCAACTATGATCTAGGGAATGCGAAACCAGCGCTATCTTTTGTTTGTCGTGCTTCCGGGACTTTTGGCCTCGGCGGCTGCTGTGGCGGATACGAAACCGGCATGTGCTGATTTAACCGGCGACTACGAGCTCGAGTCCGTCGCAAAGGATTGCCTGCCAGGCGCGTCCTGGCAACGACCCGAACCTGGCCTTGAACAACCAATGCCGGCGATCTTCAAATACGCAGCCGGTTTCGAATGTGGCTCTATAGCCTGATTCCCATTGTGCTTCCGTCTTTGGACATCAACGACGACACTCGCTGCACGCTTCGGCGCCTCTGACCGACACCGTTTTCTTACAGCGACTGGCAAAGCTGGGCCAGAGCCAGCGAATTTTCTTCACCCTTGAGCGTGGCGAGCATGTAGGGATACTCGCAGAAAAGCACCGCCTTGTGCGCCTGCTCAAGCGCCGGCGCGATCTGGCAGATCAGCGCACCCACCAGATTGTGGCTGATGCCAAACCGGTTTTCCTCGGCCAGATGGCGCAGCAGCGGCTTGATGGACCGTTTTTCATGATCGGCCTGCATGTCGAGATACTCCGGAAAAAATACCGCCATGGCGATCTTGCCGGCCGCGCGCAGCATGAGCGTGGTGATCACGTGCTTTTCCAGCGCCAGATTCGACACACCTTTGCCGGCTTGAAAACCCTGGTCAGCCTTGCGCATGGTTTCGATGAAAAGCGTGTCGATCAGCTTGAGCAACGGGCGCTTGCGGTCTTCGATGAGCTGCGCGTGCAGGGCCAGCAAGTCGAAAACGATACCGCAGTTGAACGCCACTTCATGATAACGGCTGCCTTCGCCAAAATGTTCCACCAGGCGTATCGCGTAGCCGATCAGCTTGCGCACGTCTTCGGTGGGAAGATTGGTTTTGGGGTTGAAGGTGAATACCTTGATTTTGGCTGTGTCGGTCAGGCGCAGCGCCACCACGAGATTGCGCGTATTTTCGGCGCCGTACATGCGCAGGCTCTGCAGCAGATCGAGCTGCTCCTCGCTGCGGCGCAAAGTTTTGACCAGCTGGACGATCTCATGTTCGTAGCGTTGGCCGGCCTGCGCGTAATATTTGAGCTGCCTTTCGTTGTCGTCAAACACCTCGAGGCAGCCGTGCAGCTCAGTCAATGTGGGCATCAGCTTGTCAAAATGCCAGTCGACAATCGGGGGAAGCTTTACCGGGGAACTGGCTGGCGCCTGGGGCGCAGCGCTCAGAGTTTTAGCGATGCCATCGGTGGTCACGAACTTTGCAAGCATGCCGGCCAGCCCCGTCAAGATGATAGGCTTGTGAATCACGGTTACCTCGCCTGCCGCCTTGAGACGGCCGGCCAGCGCCTGCCCGCCTTCGGGCACCAGTGCCATGATGGGCAGGGTTTGGCCCAGCATGCTGCGAATGGTGCACACCAGCGCCAGCGCGAAATCGGTTTTTGGCGTGGTCATGTCGATGAAGAGCAGCGTGGGCTCGAAGGTGCGTATGTTGAGCAGAAATTTACGGGGGTCGTTGAACAGCTCGACGCGCAGGTCAAGTTTCTCGAACGCCTGCAGCACGGTTTGGCTGTCGTTTTCAACCTCCTGAAAAAACATGGCCAACGGCTTGAGGAACTTCTCGTTTGCAGTGGTTATGGCTCGGCCTTCTTTTTCTGGTGCTCTTCCATGGCGGCGTTTTCCGCCTCGAGCCACATGCAGTATTCGTCAGCGCTGGCCAGCAGCGCCTTTCTATAGGTGTCGAACAAGGACAGCCAGGTTTCCCGCCGGGCCTGCTCGATTGCAGCCTCCAGGCCCGTAGCCTCCTCGCCCAGACGCAGAAGCTCGTTCAGCACGTGGCTGCGAGCGTCGAGCTGGGCCTGGATGGCGTTGGTTTCCATCGCGATTTTTTCCAGGGCTTCGCGCGGAGTTTCGGCCGGCGGCAATTTGAGAAACGGCAAGCTTTACTCCTTTTTCAGCAGCGTCAGCGCGCGGGTTTTGAGCTTTTGAATGCGATCTTCAGCACCAGTCACGACTTCGACTTGCTCGCCGCCGGGCAGCTGCGCGCCGGTCAATCGGTGCAGGCGCGCCTTGGCAGCGCGATGGCGCTCGCGCAGCTTCAGGGCAGCGGTTTCAAAGTCGGCTTGCAGGTGTTTAGCCGGAAGTGCCAGCAGCTGCTCGACCTGCTTGTCGGCCTCGGCCTTTTTGTCGCGCAGCCGGGTAAGCTCGTGGTCGCGCGCAAAAACCTGGATGAGCCGGTCGGCGTCGCTCGTATTTACGACGTCGAGCGCCTCGACCAGGTTTTTGGCGTCGGCACCGTCAAAATTCGCCGCAACCAGACCGATCTTCGGGTGCAGTGCGGCCTGCTTGTCGCGCCAGGCAATGAGCTGTTTGGGAACCGAGGCGTCGAGCTTGGCCTGGTCGAGCAGCAGCACCACATGGGTGGCCTCTTTGCAAGTTTCGGGAATCTCGACGGTGAGCGAGATCAAATCGGCCTGGGTCACCGGGCCGCTAACGCTGAGAACGACGATTTTTCCGTAATTCCTGGCCTCGACCTTCATTACCTTCGATTGTATCAGCTACGGCAAGACTGTTGCATCCAATAATTCCGACAGCGAGGTGACTATGGACGTTCGTAGCATCATGAAGCCCAACCCGGTGGTTTGCGGCACGCTCGACGGCATCTCGGAATGCGCCGAATACATGTATCGCCAGAATGTGGGGTATTTGGTCGTGTTGGACGAGCATGACCGCTGCGTCGGGGTGGTTACCGACCGCGATGTTGTTTGCGGCGGCGTCGCGCAAGGGGTCGACTTGGCTGCGACTCCCGTCACCACAATCATGGAGCGCGAGTTCAAGGCGGTGGCCCCGGGGGATAGTCTGCACGACTGCCTGAAGCTGATGCAGGTCGAGGGCGTGCGGCGGGTGCCGGTACTGGACAATGGCAAGTGCGTGGGCATTGTATCATTAGACGGTTTGATTGCTTCGGGATTCTGCAGCCTTGCCGAGGTAGCCACGATTTTGAAAAACCAGCTCGGCGAGCCCAACCCCGAGCACGATTTGCGGCCTATGGTTCCGGAGCCGGCCAATAAAGAGGAAATCCTGGCGCAGGAAGCGCGCGAGGCGCACGAACCCAAAAAGTCGAATGCCGCCTGAGAGCCTGGCGTTTCACAATGTTCTCACGATTGTTTCGGAATTCGCCTGCTAGAACGTCGGGTAATGCTTTCACGTTTACTTGGTGTGTTGTTGTTGGCGCTCGCATTTCTTCTGGCCTGGACCAGCGGTTCGCATGCCCAGAGTGGCGAGGAATATTATTCGCGGCTGAGCCTGGTTCAGAAGGCGCGGCGCTCGGCGCAGCTGGTGCAGGGGTTGCTTACGGCCAATCCGGTGGTGCAGCGAAAATTTTATGTGCTGGGGCAGACCTGGACCGTGCAGGTGACGCACAAGAGCGACAGCCGCGGGCGCCCGCCCGCGATGTCGGTCGACCCCAGCGGCAGCAAGCAGGAAAGCCAGATTCTTTATGACTTCAAGGTGACTGCGATCGATGCGCAAAACCGCGCGCGCGTCGAGGTCACCGTGCGAGACGCTTTGCCGGCTTCGCCGGTGCGGCATATGGCCCTGATTATCAATGACCAGTTCGTGGTCGTGGCCCGGGAAATTCATTATGGCGATGGCCGTGGCATGCGCCGAATCGAGTTTGGCAGCGACGCGAATGTGGCGCTGGGCTTTGACGCCTATCCCATCGAGCTGCCCGACCTGGCCACAGCCGGGGCCGAGCTGGCGCGCGAAGTTCCTCGCGCCGTGCGACCCCATCTTCGAGGCGCGAGCGAACGCATTGTCGATTTCAGCTTCGATGACCTTTTCGGGCGCCCGGTGCGTGCGTTGTGGGCCGACGGCGACGGCTGGCCGCTTTATTACGAAAACACGGCTTTTACCGCGGTGCTCGTCAAACGCAGCGGTGGTTTGCCATGAGGGTGGTGGTGAGACTCGTCAAAAGCGTGCCGCCTCTGGCGGCCGCCCTGGTCGTGGCCATGCTGGGCATGGGCTGTGGGGGCGGGGGGGCGTATCCTAAACATGATGCATTGGGTTCGGGCGAGTCGCTCACGCAAGCCGGCGCGCTCAATGCCCGCAATCTTGCCGAGCTGCAGCTGCACCATTCGCGCGCGGTGGTCAGCCCCCAGCCCTGGGCCGCCTACTGGTGGCCGTATGTGGGCAGCGGCATCGCCAACGGCTGGCGCGACCCCGACAACCTGGCGCCCGCCGACAAATACGACCGCGCTTATCGGGGCGCGCATGAGCCTTTGGCCGACTGGGAGCGAGCGCGTCACGGGCCGGGTTTGGCCAATGTGGCCAGCTGGTGGGGGCATTGCAACGGGTGGGCCGCGGCGGCGCTGATGGTGTCCGAGCCCCGCCTGCCCAAGTTCATCAATGGCGTGTCTTTTGGCGTGCGCGATCAGAAGGCGCTGCTGGCCGAATCGTGGATGGAGTTCTCAGGCGATTTCATCGGCACGCGGGTGGATGAAGAGAAAGACCTGAGCAGCGCGGCTTTCTGGGACGTGGTGCCCGCCCAGTTTCATCTGGTGCTGACCAATATCGTGGGCAAGCAGAACCATGGGCTCATCCTGGACCGGCATACGGGCCACGAGATATGGAACCAGCCATTGGTGGCTTATGACATCGCGCCCATCACTCGCGACGATTATCTGGGCTCGCATCCTTCTTACCCGGACATTTACCGGGTGAATGTGACCGCGCGCATCTGGTGGGCCAATGACGCCATCGGACCTGACGAGATCACGCCTCCTTTTGACATGGAAAAGCTGCATGAGGAATATTTTGACCATTTTTTCCCGGGGCGACTGCTTCGTTACGAGCTTTGGCTGGATGCGCCCGCGGAGTTCGATGCGCAAGGCAAGCTGGTCAGATCGGGAGATATCCTGATTACCCGGCGCAACGACGTTTACGTGGGCGGGGCCTGGAAGAACGGCATCAACCCGGCGCTGCTCGCGCACACGCATCCCGATTACATGTGGGTGCCTTTCAGCCAGCAGCGGTCGAGCGGGTATAAGAATCCGCGCATCGATGACCAGTGGGTTCGAGCCAATATTGGGGAGCCTGCGCATTGAGGGGGTGAGGCTTGGAAATCCGTGTCAGTGTTAGTTCGATCAATCCTATTAGTTCACGCTGGGCGATAAACACAATTCAATCTAATATCCATGGAATGCGGAACTCGCTGCAGTTGATAGCGAGGACCCAAGTCGCGCGCCAGTTCATATCCTCGAGACAAAAAGGGTCGCAGGTCTAGATGCTACGGTGATTGAAGCGCATGACACCGCCGGACTCATTTCTTGGTTGAGCTCGCATCGTTTCACGCAGCGACCATCATCCGTTGAGATCAGGGCGGTCAGAATGTCGTTTAAGACGGACCGCCCTATGTATCCTTACCGCGAACGAAGCGACACCCCGCTTGCTCCGCGACCATGGAGAAGCCCTTATAAAATGAGGCGGGCAGATGCCTTTAGAGGTCGTGCTATGTCAGATGAGTGTAGTTAAATAAGTACTTGTTATTATTTGGTATAGTTGTAAATCTGGCCATTTAATCCAGCCTATAAGCAGTTATAAAACACAGGTAATATAGCCTAAAGATTACAATAAAGTGGTATGTAATATAGTTTATATGCTATAATAAGAAAATGAAGATCAAGCCGCAGACAAAACATGCGCAGCGAAGAAGCCTAGATCAACGCATTCGAGAGCTAGTGCCTCTAGCAAAAGTCGAAAGGCCGGGAACGGGCTGGATCAGAGGGATTAGAGAAAGTTTGGGAATGACGGCAGCACAGCTCGCTTCGCGACTTGGAATTAAGACTGCTTCAGTTCTTGGCTTAGAGGAGCGCGAAGTAACCGGCGCCATCACTCTGGAAGCGCTCGAGCGCGCGGCAAGGGCGCTCAATTGTAAGGTGGTCTACGCCCTGGTGCCCGAGACTACTCTTGATGAGATGCTAGATCACCAGTCGCATATTGCAGCCGATTGGACTCTAAAAGAGGTCTCTCATTCGATGGGACTTGAATCCCAGAAAGTCTCTGACAAGGAAAATGCTTCTCAGTCTGATGAACTTGCAAATCTTTTGAAATGGAAAATGAGTTCAAAGATCTGGGATATAAAATGGATCAGAAAGCCTGGGAAGTGAGATGAAGTTTGAGTATCCCAGTGGAGCTACTCCGCTGGATTTGAGCGAAGCTGCTGGCCTCATCCCAAAATATATCTCTCTCCAGCGCGAACTAAATGCAGCTGAGCAAGAGAACATCATCAAAGCGCATACGTGGGCGCACGCGAAAAAGCATTCAAACCTTCTTACAATCGAGTTTTTGCGTGAGCTTCACCGTCGAATGTTTTGTGACGTGTGGACCTGGGCGGGGACGTTTAGAAAAACTGATAAGAGCGTGGGAAACATTGACGCATCTGAAATCACTTCAGAATTAAAGAAGCTCGTGGATGACACCTCTTTTTGGATCAAAAAAGACACCCATCCCGGTCTTGAGATCTGCGCGAGGTTTCACCACCGTTTGGTATTCATTCACGCCTTTCCGAATGGGAATGGTAGGCATTCGAGACTTGCGGCGGATATTTTGAGAGAGCAGATCGGCGGACACAAGCTTACGTGGGGTAATCATCTCAAGCTCTCCGATACAGAGGTCAGGGCGAGATACATTGCGGATCTTAAGGCCGCAGACCAGGGCGACTATTCACGCTTGATTGCGTTTGTGGCGCCGTAGCAGCGCAATGTTACGACGCATGGGTGACTTGCGCTGTTGAAGTCGAGTTAGACTTGGTTGCGAGATAACTCAACTTAACGCTGGTACATCTTCCTGAACTGCGGCCAAACCGGCCCACCCAGTGCCACATTCGCGCGGGCCAGAGCTTCCCATTCGCCGATGCCAGGCGGAACAGGCGAGTTTGCCGTCAACGTGGCCGCTGGCTTGGGCAGCTGCTGCCACTCCACGACCCGCTCGATTTTCTGATAACCCACATATAACGCGTTCACGCTCACAAACCCCAGCAGACCGATAGTCCAGGCCAGGGCAAACTTTCGAGGCAGCACCTTTGAAACCAGATACGCGAACCAGGTCGTGCCCACGGTTGCCAGAGCTACCGACGCGATCCACTGGCGCTCGAGCAGCCAGTAGCCGGTGCGGTACGACATATATGAGAGCAGTGACGAAACCAGTAGCGCAAAAGCCACCAGCGCCACCGAAAATACCGTCGGGTACTTCACGCTTTTTAAGCGGGGCAGGGCGTACACACAGGGAATCGCCGCGACGAAAAGCGCGGCGAAAAGCGACTTTGATTTTTTCAGGAAAAGAAAATGGCTTCCGAACAGATGCCGTCCCACTGAAATGTCCTTGGGCAGCCACTGAAACGGATCGCTGAAGCCGTGATTGGAGTGGTACTTTGCCCAGGTTTGCGAGGCCAGCCAAAAATACAGCACGACACCCACCAGGCTGAGCGGCACATTGCAATGCCGCAGAAAACCGGCGAGCGACGGCTTGGCTTTTTTTTCAACAACCAGATAAGCATAACCAAAAAAACACAGGCCCGCCCAGTAGACCGAAAAATACGGATGAAACAGCGAGCCCATGAGAATGCCGGCCACACCCAGCAGCCGCAGGGGCCAGGCCGAACGTGCGGTCAGCGGCGTGCTGTAGTACGCCAGCGCGGCCACCGAGCTGGCTGCAAGCGGCAGGTAAGAGCGCCCTTCGCCGATGTATTCGGTGATCCAGGGCTGCGTAAAAAATGCCAGCAGGCCCCAGGCCTGCCAGCGCGCCGGTATTTTCCACTGCGTAAACAGCTCCTGCGCCGACCAGAACAGCAAAAGGCTGGCCAGGAAACTGGGAAAGCGAATCCAGAAGGCACTGGCTCCGAAAATTTTCAGGAGCCAGTAGTCGCTCATGAAATAAGCGCCGGTTTGCCCCAGATTCAGGCCGCCGGTGGTGGGCGCGAATAAATGCCAGGCCTCAGCCGAGGAGCCGAAGGCTCCAAGGCTGTACTGCAAGATCTCGTCAATCCAAAGCGGCCTGCCGAAGCCGCTGCAGATCAGCGTACAAATCACGCCCAAGGCCAGCAGCGCAGCTCTGGTATTGGTCTTCATCACCACTTAAGCGCCCTTGCTCCACACGCCGATGACCGTTTTGCCGAACCGGTAACGCAGCAGTGGGTCAACCAGCCGGGATATCGGAATCACGTAGCGGTCCCAGAACTCGATCTGCGGGCGCGAGGGGGCGCTTTGCTTGAGCAGCATGCGATTGCCCAGCGACAGAAAAAAACCCATCGAGTCCAGGTAGAACAGCGCCTCCTGCTTGAGGCCCGGCGGCGCCACCTTTTTCAACGAGCCCAGGTTGTAGCGGCGATGGTGTCCCACCGCCTGATCAAACGGGCTGAACAAGAACTGGTGCGCGGGCGACAGCACGACGATTTTTCCGCCCGCATTCAGGTGGTCGCGCGCCAGCTCCAGCTCTTTGGCGTCGGCCTCGATGTGCTCGAGGACGTCGATGTACAGAATGGTGTCGAATTTCTCAGAACCTCCCAGCGTGGACAAGCTGCCTTGGCGTACCTGGCAGGGCACCGGAAAGGTGCTTTTTATTTTCTCGATCTGCGCGGCCAGAGCCGAATCCGGCTCCAGGCAGGTCCAGCGCGCATGCCGACTGGTAGCCAGCGCGCGGGTGGTTCCGCCTATGCCAGCGCCGACCTCGAGCACGCTGCCCGCGATGTGCGCGGCCAGAAAACCGTTGTAATAGCCCTTCCAGTTCACCGCGGTGCGGAACAGCTCGAGCTCGGTGCCCGAATAGGTGTGCGTGGCAGCTTGTGCGTCATTGATCATATTGCGTCATATTTTTTAAAATATCTTTCGCACGCCCAGGACGAAATATTTGTAGTCCCGCTTGGGCAGCATGTTGGAGACATTACGTCCATTGAGCGTGATGAAGGCGAATATAAGCGAGGTCATCACGCCCTGAAACAGGATTATGGTCAGCGACGACACGAGCGTCGACGCCCAGCCGGGAATGGCCAGGTTGGTGGTGAGCGTGCATGACCAGCGCGGTGAAGTTCATCTTCGAGCGACCGCCCAGCCTTGGACTGCGGGCGGTATCGATCTGCGTGTAGGGAATCCTGGCTTTCAAAACACCGGCCACGTAGTGATTGCCGATTTCTGAAATAACCGCCATGCGGGCCAGAATGCGCGCGGGAATGATGCTGAAGTTACCCATCGAAATTTTCGTGCCGGTCGAGGCCTTGTAAAGCTGCTTGTAGAAGTAATAGAAAATTCGGAACGTCCGGTGTTCGGCGCGCTTTACCCGGGCGGCGAAGACCATCTTGCGCCCGCCTTCATCCTGGAATTTTTGAATCAGCCGGGGCACGTCGCTGGGACTGTCTTCGCCATCGGCGTCCATCAGCACGACCGCATCGCATTTGATGTTCTCGGAAATATAAGCCAGGCCCATTGAAACGGCCCGCTGGTTGCCCAGGTTACGGCCCAGCTCGATGACGTCCAGCGAGGCGAGACTTTTGTATTTTTCGATTTTGAATGCCGCTTCGTCGAGCGGGTCGGTCGAGCCGTCGTCGACCACCACGACTGCCGGGCGATACGGGGTAGAGGCAAGCGCCGAGTCGAGCAGGGGCAGGATCTGTTTTAGCGTGGCCCAGTCATTGTAGACGGGCATCAGGATTACGAGCTGCATTGTCCTCACGCTGAATTTGTTTGTCGTGGATGCCGCTGCTGCTGCCCAGAATAAAACGCGGCAAGACTTCGTTGGCGCCCTGGCCGAAAGAATGCTCGTATAAAAGCGCGGCACGCGCCTGGGGATACGGAATCTTGAGCTGGGTGCGCACCGATTCCTCGATCCAGTTGCGCTGGGCGATGAGCTGGTCCGAGGTCAGGCGGTCGGTAAATACAAAAGCTTTGTATCCGCCTTTGGGGTCGCCCTTGTAGTAATCGGCCACGGTAAGAAAGTCGATCTCGTAGGCGTGCAGCCGGTCGCCGTTTTTGGCGTAGGTATAGGTCCAGACGCCTGCTTCAGTGGCGTGCGGCAAT
>JACQAW010000094.1 GCA_016194725.1 Deltaproteobacteria bacterium | reverse complement strand
GCAATTACCTGACTGCATTGGTCGTTTTAGAGAAGGACGAGGTCGTCAAATTCGCCAAAGAAAACGACATCCTCTTCAGCGAATACAGCGAACTTGTAAAAAACCCTAAGATTCAAGGACTTGTGCAAAAAATTCTGGACGATGTCAACTCCAAGCTCGCCAGCTTCGAGAGCATCAAGCGCTTTAAAATCTTGCCTAATGAGTTCTCGATAGAATCGGGCGAGCTGACTCCATCGCTCAAGATCCGCCGTCGTTACTGCAACGAGAAATACAAGCCCGAGCTGGACAGCTTATACGGCGCATCGGCTCACAGTTGACAATTGCAGCCATTTTTTAGTACTTCTTTACACCTGCAATCATAAATACGCCCGAAGGAGATCAACCATGGCTCGTGTTACGATCGAAGACTGCCTTGACCACGTCGACAATATGTATGAACTCGTTCACGTGGCAACACTTCGTACGCGCCAGCTCCTGCACGGTTCGCACCGGACCGTTCGTTGCAAAAACAAGGACATCGTAACTGCTCTCCGTGAAATCGCAGCCGGGCACATAGCCAAAGGCGAGGATAACGATGGCGACACACATCAGACTTGAACTGGAAAAGAACAAGCTCCGTCTCGAGTTTTTTAAAGTCCGCACTGAGCAGCAACCCAATGCAATCAATAAGAAATGGGTTGAAATTTACGCTGATCGCGTAAAAAAGCTTGAGCGGCAGCTTACCCGGGCCCAGAACCGCGCTCAGGCCGCGCACTAAGCCCGTTTTGCGCCAGTTTTGATTTTAACCGCGGGGCGTAGTATGAACTGCGCCACCATGCGTGTCCTTTTCGCCCTTTTTTGCCTGCTCCCGATGACCGCTCAGGCGGTGCCACGCCCTTCGGTCTTCAACGGCGCGGTATGGTACGACGGCAGCAAAGACGCCGCACTTCCCGCAGCCCTGGGCCGGGGACTGGTTCGCTATCACTTTATTTCAGACGTCGACGTGCCTACGGCCGAACTGGCGTTTGATTTTGAAACCGCGCTCTACTCCTGGTTGCAGTCCCTCGATCTTCCCAATGTGCGCCTTGCCGCCACCGCCGAAAGCGCTGACGCCGACATTGTCATTCATTACGGGCCCAAGCCCTATCTTGAGCTGCCCGAGGGCATGCGAGGCCACAGCGCGCACCATTATCGCGATGCGTACGGGATGCGACAAGACAAGATCATCTCGGTCATCGAGGTAAAGCCGGCCGCAACGAATGGCGACGAATATCCTTGGACCTCTATTCGCGAGGCACGCGCGCAAGACGGCATTACGTTGAGCCTGATTGACGGCAAGAAAACCAAGGTCACGCTGACTGAAATTTTCAGTTCAAGCCGCTCGCCCGACCAGGTGGCGCACCATCTTGTGGCGACTCAGCCCAATATCGACTTGGGTGAGTTTGTCTATGCCGGCAATGGGTACAAGCGCGTGCTGTATTGGACGTTTTTGCACGAGCTTGGCCACGCGTTTGGCCTGGCCGATCTGTATTCTTACCCGGGCAACGAATATGACGAGCCAGATTTTTCCAGTGTCATGCGAAGCGTAAAATGGCCGCTGCTGGTGCCCAGCCCCGCCGACCTGGTTCATGTTTCAGGCCACATCAAGGAATCCGGGCTTTGCGAGCGCCTGCTCAGATCAAAGCTGCCTTAAATACATCTTCGACTGAATCGGCAAAGACAAACTTCAGTCCCTTGAGATTTGCCGCAGGAATTTCTTTGAGGTCTTTTTTATTCCGCTTGGGCAATACGATAGTTTTCAGCCCCGCGCGTTTGGCGGCCAAGACCTTTTCGCGAATTCCGCCCACAGGCAGCACCTTGCCCACGAGCGAAAGCTCGCCCGTCATAGCCATGCCAGGCCGTGCTTTGCGGCCGGTTACCAGCGACAGCAGCGAGGTGGCCATTGTAATACCGGCCGAAGGGCCGTCTTTGGGAATCGCTCCGGCTGGAATGTGGACGTGTATGTCGTTCTGATCGAAAAAAGCCCGCGCCGTCTTGTCGCGCTTGGTTTTCTTTTTCACGTAACTATAGGCGATTGCCGCGCTTTCGGTCATCACTTCACCCAGCTGGCCCGTGAGCTTGAACTGGCCAAACGAGTTGGCTATCTCGGCGCTGCCAGCCGCTGCGATGCCCGTGGAACCATTTTGCGCGGTCAGCCTGCGAGGCACGTCAGTCGCTTCGATAAAAAGAATCTCGCCGCCTAGCGGGGTCCAGGCCAGGCCCACCACCACGCCGGGGCTCTGGGTGCGGCGTGCGACGTCACTTTCAAAACGCACCGGCCCCAGGTAATCGTAAAGATCACCGGGCTTGACGACCACTTTTCGCAGCCGCGGATTTTCAACGATGCGCGCCGCAATTTTGCGGCAAATCGCCGCGATATTCTGCTGCAGCGAACGCATGCCGGGCTCGCGGCTGTAGTTCAGCAAAAGCGCGCGCAGGGTGGCGTCTGATATTCCCAGCAAACCCGATGCCAATCCGTGGCGTTCAGCTTCCTTGGCCAGCACGTGAACCCGGGCGATTTCCTGTTTTTCCTCGAGCGTATAACCCGAAAGCTCGACGATCTCCATGCGGTCCAGCAGCGGTGCCGGAATACTCGTGGTGCTATTGGCCGTGACGATGAACATCACTTTGCTCAGGTCGAAAGGCATGTCCAGATAATGATCCAGAAAGCCCGAGTTCTGCTCGGGGTCGAGCACCTCAAGCAACGCCGACGCCGGGTCGCCCTGAAAGCTCACGCCCAGCTTGTCAATCTCATCAAGCAGAAGCACGGGATTTTGCGTTCCCGCGCGCTTCAACGCACCCAGAATTTTTCCAGGCATGGCACCGATGTAAGTGCGCCGATGACCCTTGATTTCGGCCTCATCACGCATTCCGCCCAAGGAAAACCTAAAGAAGTTTCGTCCCATCGCGCGCGCGATCGACTTTCCGAGCGACGTTTTGCCCACGCCCGGCGGGCCCACGAGGCAAAGCACCGAGCCCTTGGCGTTCGGGTTCAACTTGCGCACGGCCGCTTCTCAACACGCTGGCGCACGACCTGCGTCTCGAGAAAATCCTGCGCGTCCACTTTCTTGAGCGCCAGCGAAAAGGCGACCAGATCGGCCAGCGCACCGGGCGCCGGCGCGTTGATGAGCGCAAGCTTGATTTCTTCCGTGAAAAAGGGATTGGTCTCGCTCAACTTTTTCACCTGCGCGACCACCGAGCGCATCAAGGCGTCGAGCTCGATCGACTTTTCCAGGATGTCGTCCTTGTATTCCACCTGCACCACGCTATAGGGGTCGTCGCGCACGACCTTGTTTACCTTGAACCGCTTCAGGGAGTGAACAAGAACGGTCATCGCACCTTCGCTGGTATTCAGGCGCTTGATGATTCGCACGGCCGAGCCCATGGAATACATTCCATCTGATCCTTCGTGAGTCAAAATCAGGCCGACGATTCCGCGATTGGCGATGGCATGCTCGGCCGTCTCGATCATTTTCTTTTTGGATAGAACCAGCGGCGCAACCATACCCGGAAATACCGGCGACGTCTGAATCGGGATTACAAAAAGAGCTCGGGGCAGCAGTGCGTCGGCGGGAACCAGATCGTTAGAAGCTTCCATACTGACAACATGGCAACGAAACCCGAAAGGTCAAGGGTGGCCGCAATGTGTCACAGGCATTCAGATCAAATCACGTCCATGATGATTCTGGCCGGATGAGCCAGGCGAAACACCTCGAACTTCGGCGTTTTCTTGCCGGCTTCGGGCGCGAGCGTAAATTCAATGATCGTCAGGCCTTCTTCAAGCCGCGGAATGACGTTGAGCCGCTTGAAGTGCGCGCTCTTTGCGAAATTCTTGCTCACGTGCGCGGAGTCGAAATCATATTGCACGTTAGCCCAGATACTCATGACGAAGCGGCCTTCTTCGGGCGCGGCTTGTACCTGAAAATAAGGCACGGACTCCTTGTCATCGACCTGGGGGTCGAGGTCAAACACGATGCGCTCAAAGCCTTCGTTTGATTTTGCGCGGCGAATGTCTTTCAGCTTGGCCGTCGTAACGGTGTGTTCGCCGCCTGCAAAGAAGCCTTCGGAAATATAACGGCCTGTC
Source organism: Deltaproteobacteria bacterium (assembly GCA_016194725.1). Lineage (GTDB taxonomy): Bacteria > Bdellovibrionota > UBA1018 > UBA1018 > UBA923 > JACQAX01. Next base: position 3,099 of record JACQAW010000094.1, on the reverse strand, counting down.
TTGTTGCCCCCGGCTTCATGCCGCTGGCTGGGACGTATTACCGCAGAGGCCGCGGTCGTCACCGATAATAGGCCAACAATGAGCAGAGCAGCAGGTTGGTTACGCATCATATTAAAAGTTTAACGGGCATTGGAACGCCTGGCAAGCTCAAGCGGAGTCGGAATCTTTTGAAGGGCGCAAAACCAGCCACAAGACCAGGGCTCCAACCGCCGTAAGCAGGGCAAAGCTCAGCGGCACCCAAAGGCTGCTTTTGGTCTCCACTGCGTGCTCGGCCTCGACATGCGGCGCGACCTGATCGGGCGTGAGTGGCTTTGGCACCGTGCCTTGCGGAGTGATTTCAGGATGGTTATGCCCCGCCTCATAGGCCCCTGGCGGCGGAGCGGCCTTGGACTGCTCGAACTGGTTGTGCGCGGCCTCGGGAATGTCTTCGCCTTTGGCGATGCGCCGAAAAGTTTCAAGCGGAACCCGCGCGTTATAGGCCTGCGTTGCGGGGTCTTTTCGAGGGTCGTACATGGCCGCGCCGCCCAGGCTGTTGACCAGTATGGGCTCGCCGGCTTCGCCGGTGACCACATTGTATTTTCCCGTCGTCAGGCCCGGAATATCATAGCTCTTGTCTTCGGCGTTGTACTCGCCCAGCAGCAACACGACGTCCTCGTCCTGGCCAAACTGCGCGGCTCCCGGAACATGCATCTCCTGGCCGTCTTTGCCGCCGCCCGGCGAGCGCAGCAAAATTTTGGTGTCCTTGATCGAACCCTTCAGCACGTCGGTAATAGCCAGGTGCGTGTAGGTAAAGATGCGACGCTTGTCAGCCGCGAAATCGGAATAGCTTTCGCCCGTCTTGCCCCGAACGATATTGGGCACTTCGTTGACCGCCTCAGCCATGGGGCGGTTCACGAAGCTCGTCGCGTTCGCAGCCAAAACCCCAAACAGCGAAATCAAAATGAAGTGAACCCGCACTACAACAGTTTACAGTAACCGAACCCGAAACCCGAACGGAAACCGCTCCCGTAGGGGCGCGAAGCGCTAACCGCAACAGAGCCCCCTCTTCCTCAGTCCTGCCATTCCGCCAAAAATATTTCCAGCTCGTGGGGATTCGCCGAATTGCGGTTGCTGGCAAACACGAGATATTTTCCGTCGGGGCTGAACATGGGAAATCCGTTGAACGATCCCTCGGCAGTAATTGCCTCTTCTTCGTTGCCGGTTTCGGCATTCAGGCCCCAAAGCTGAAACACCCGGCCCGGTGGCGCATCTTTGTCCGCTGCGGGCTTGTCGGTGGTAGGGCGGTTGGACGAATAGATGATGCGCTTGCCGTTCGGATAAAAAGACGGCGCGAATGACGCGGCATTGATGTGAGTCAGCTGTTTGTGCTCGCTGCCGTCGGCCTTCATGACGAATATTTCGAGCGGGCTGGGCGGAACGTAGCCCTCGGAAATCGCCTTCTTGAATTTCTTGATCTCTGATTTCTTTCTCGGGTGATACGCCCGATATACGATCTGGGTGCAGTCCGGCGAGAAAAACGGCCCGCCGTTGTAGCCCACCTCGTGAGTCAGCTTTTCGACGCCGGTGCCGTCGACGTTCATCGAGTAGATCGCCAGGCTATGGCCTTCGCGCGCCGAGGTGAACGTGATTTTTCCGCCACATACCGTGGACTCCGCGTCATAGCCCTCTGAGCGCGTGAGCGGCTTGACGTCGCTGCCGTCGGGGTTGGCCGTGTAGATGTCGTAGGATTTGAAAATTTCCCAAACATAACCCTTCGAGCGGTCACGCTCCTTGGGGCACTCGGCGCCTGCCTCGTGCGTCGAGCTGAACAGCACGCGCTTGTCGTTCAGGAAGTAGCTGCAGGTATTGCGGCCGCCTTTTACGCTGACCAGCTTGCGGTCGGTTCCATCGACGTTCATCGTGTAAACCTGGTCACAGCCCTGTGCCGGAGTGTGGCCCTGGAAGATCAGCTTTTTACCATCAGGCGAAAAATAAGCTTCGGCGTTCGTGCCGTCGAAGGTGAGCTGCTTGAGCGACTTGAAGTGCTTTTCAGCGGCACCAGGTGCTATTGAAGAGGCCTTGGGCGCATGGGAGCAGCTTGAAACAACAATCAGGGTCAGGAGAATAGCGAAACCTTGCAATACACGCATCAGGCACCCCCCCAGGGCAAAGTAATGTAACGATTTGATATCACCAAGGATTTCGCCACACCCCGCCACTCGTTGTAAAGTAGTTTTTCGGTCGAAAACACTTGCCCTGCGCGCCATTAGTCAGTAAAAAGCCTGACGCAGCAATTTTTCGTTCAGACGGCACCGCCCGTTAGTAGATTGAAGGAATAGTGCCGCAGTTAGGTGGATCGCTAGCTCAGTTGGTAGAGCAGGTGACTCTTAATCACCGGGTCAACAGTTCGAGTCTGTTGCGATCCACCATTTAAAAAGGCCTGAGCCTCAAAAGGGGCTCGGGCCTTTTTATTTGTGCTAGGCAACCTCAATGCCCCAACCAAATCCACTCGCCTCGCTGGAAGAGCTAAGAAACCTGATCCTGCTTCTTTTTTGCGCAGCCCAAATCTGGGCCATCCTGGCCTGGCCCGGAAACGAGATCACGAAAAAGTATCCGCTCAGCACGCGAGCACTGCTATGCTGGCCGTTCGGCCACGCCTGGCTGGAATACATCAAACAAAACGACGTCGAGCATTTCGAAAACTACCAGCGCCGAGCCAGAATCGCCTGTTACCTACTCGTCGTCGCGTTCGTCCTGTCGCTGGTCTGACTCTCAGTCCTTCGTGTAGCCAGGCAGCGCCTTCGCAGCGGACGTATGGGCCAGCTTAACGCCGTCTTTCACCGCCTGGTCAAAATCCGAATTCAACTCTTTTGCGGGAATTCGCGTTCTGAAGAAATTTGCCCAGATAAATTCCGTGAATGGGACTTCACTCTTCTGATACCCGCCAGCCGAGCGGACTTCGCCAGCCAGACTGCGATAAGGGTCGTCGGTCATCTGATCCACCGTGTGCGGCAAATCTGAAACCGGTCGCGGGCCGCGGCCACTTTCGTCATAGGGGTACACCCAGGACTTTTTTGCCATCTTGTCCCAGAATGCGGCCTTGTCCAGGTCGGCGTGGTT
>JACQAW010000043.1 GCA_016194725.1 Deltaproteobacteria bacterium | reverse complement strand
CCGGTTTTCCGATGCACAAACAGCTCAGCTACAGCAAGGACGAGATGGATAAGTTCATCTCGAACCTGGAGTTCAAGCGTATTGTCATGAAGTCGGGCGATGCGAAGCCCACCGAGATTCCGATGAACATCGTGCCGCTCACCAAAACCTATATCAAGAATCTGTTTACCACGGGCTATCGCCTGGGTGACGTGGCGTCCGAGGCGTGCTCGAGCGACGTGCTGTCGTCAAAGAAGTGCGTCGGGTACGATTACGAGTTGGATTTGACGGGTTACCACGCCAAGGGGCATGTGGATGCGCACAGCGCGGTGCCCATCGTCGGATACATCACTCAAACCACCGACAAGTCTGAAAGCCATGTCATCGCATTCGGGCTCAGTGGCGCCAAAGGCATTCTGATTCAGTAAAGTCTCGGGACATTAAGACCCCGGGACATTAAGACCCCGGGACATTAAGATCCCGACACGTGCATGCCCAGCGGGGCGGCCAGCAGGCGCAGCACCTTCACCAGATCGGCGAATTCCTCGGGCAGAATGGCCTGCGGCCCATCGCAGAGCGCTTCTTTGGGACGGTCGTGCACGTCGATGATGACCGAGTTCGCGCCCAGCGCCAGCGCCGCGCGCGACATCGGCACCACCATGTGGCGTTTGCCCGTGCCGTGGCTGGGATCGACGCATACCGGAAGATGGCTCAGCTGTCGCACGGCCAGCACCCCGCCCAGGTCGACCAGGTTGCGGGTATTGGTGTCGAACGAACGCACGCCGCGTTCGCAAAGGATGAGCTTCGAGTTTCCACCGCTGAGAATATATTCCGCGGCCTGCAGCCATTCTTCGATCGTGGCCGACATGCCGCGCTTGAGCATCACGGGTTTGTCGAGCTTGCCTACGGCATCGAGCAGCGAAAAATTCTGCATATTGCGCGTGCCGATCTGAATGACGTCGGCATACTCGTAAACTTTTTCGAGGCTTTCCATGTCGAGTGCCTCGGTAATGACGGGTAAGCCGGTTTCCTTGCTCGCGGTGGCCAGGATTTTGAGCCCGTCGACGCCCATGCCGCGAAAGCTGTAGGGGTTTGAGCGCGGCTTGTAGGCGCCGCCGCGCAACATCGAGGCACCGCCCGCCTTTACGGCCCTGGCGATGCGCACGGTCTGGTCTTCGCTTTCGACCGCACAGGGACCACCGATAACCACGAAATGCCCGGGCCCGAAAGTGGCGCCACCCACCGTGAAACTCGTGTCGGAGCTCTTGAACGCGCGGCCCGCGAGCTTGTAGGGTTTGGTAACGGGAATGGTTTCTTTCACGCCCGGGAGCAGCGTGAATTCGTCGGCGCTCACCGCGCCTTGATTGCCGGTTATGCCGATGGCGACGTCATTTTCGCCCGGAATCAGATGGGCCGAGTAGCCCATGGATTTGATTTTGGCGATGACGCCATCGACCTGTTCTTTAGTCGGGTTTTGCTTCATTAGAATCAGCATTTCTTCAGCTCCTTCACTAAGCTTTTCGTCAGTTCCGCGATGTCGCGAGCGGCAGCCGCGGAGTTTTTGCTTTGCTCGATTATCTTTACCAGGGCGCTTCCGACCACGACGGCGTCGATGTTCGAGGCCAGCGCGCGCACGTGCTCAGGAGTCGAGATACCGAAGCCGACCGCGATGGGTTTTTTAAGCTCGCTTCGCACGCGATCGAGCTCGGCGTTGAGCGTGGTCGATAGATTTTGCTGCACGCCGGTGACGCCGGTGCGCGAAGCGTAGTATACGAACCCCGATGACGACGAATCGATCAGCTCGAGCCGGTCATCTGCCGTCGTGGGTGACGCGAGGAAGATCGTGTCCAGGCCAGCCGCCCTGAGTGTCGGCAGGTAAGTGTTTGCGGCCTCTTCGGGCGGCAGGTCGACGCAGAGCACACCCGAGATGCCGCTTTCCTTGGCGGCCGCGGCGAAATCGGCATAGCCCATGCGGAAGATGGGGTTCAGATAGGTGAACAGCACGATGGGAGTATGAACCCCCTCCGACCGCAGCTCGCGCACCAGCAGCAGAATGCTTTCGAGCGTGGTACCGTTCAGAAGCGCGCGCGTAGCGGCGGCCTGATTGACCGGACCATCGGCCACGGGATCTGAAAATGGCACGCCGAGCTCGATGATGTCGGCTCCGGCTTGAGCCAGCGCATGCACGAACAGGCGAGTACCGGTCAGGTCGTGGCAAGATTCCTTCCAGGTGCGCAAGCTGCCGAAATCCTTCCAGCGCCTCGCTATCGGTGGCATAGCTGTATTTGGCGCGGCCCAGCTCGCGCAGCAGGGAATGTTCAGGGCCAACCGCGGCGTAGTCCAGGCCGGCCGAGATGCTGTGGGTCTCGAGCACCTGCCCCGCCTTGTCTTGAAGAAGATAGGTAAGCGCGCCGTGAAGTACCCCGGGCGAGCCACCCGAGAAACGCGCGGCATGCTTGCCGCTGGAAATGCTGATGCCGCCAGCTTCGACGCCGGTCATCGCGACGCCGGCATCATTGATGAACGCGTGAAACAAGCCGATGGCATTGCTTCCGCCGCCCACGCACGCAATGAGCTCATCGGGCAGCTTGCCCGCCTGTTCCAAAATCTGCCGGCGCGCCTCGACGCCGATGACCGACTGAAAGTCGCGCACGATGAGCGGATACGGGTGCGGGCCGAGTGCCGAGCCCAGGCAATAATATGTATCGCGCACATTGCTGACCCAATCGCGCATGGCTTCGCTCACGGCATCTTTCAGGGTTTGCGAGCCCGAGGTCACGGGTACCACGGTAGCCCCCAGGTATTTCATGCGCTCGACATTGGGCGCTTGCCGGGCAACATCGACCTTGCCCATGTAAACCACGCATTTGAGCCCCAGCAGTGCCGCAACAGTGGCGGTGGCTACGCCGTGTTGTCCTGCGCCGGTTTCGGCGACAATTCGCGTTTTGCCCATGCGTCGGGCCAATAGCAGTTGACCCACCGTATTGTTGATTTTATGCGCGCCGGTGTGCGCCAGGTCTTCGCGTTTCAGAAAAATGCGTGCGCCGCCCAGATGCTCGGTCAACCGACTCGCGAAAGTCAGCGGCGTGGGCCGCCCGACATAGTGGTGCAAAAGGTCGTGAAGTTCCTTTTTGAACTCGGGGCGGTCTTTATGATCGAAATAAGCGCGTTCCAGTTCTCTTAACGGTTCCACAAGCGTTTCGGGAGCGAACCGTCCGCCAAATTTTCCAAACCAGCCGTTCTTGTCGGGCACTGAGTTCATTTACAACCTCTGATGTTTTCGAAAAAGAGTCGCAGTTTGACTGCATCCTTGATGCCAGGTGATTTTTCGACGCCGCTGGACACGTCAAGGCCCGAGGGCTGTACAGAATAAAGCGCCTCGGTGACATTTCCGGCATTCAGTCCGCCGGACAGAAAAACCTCGCCGTGCTGAAGTGCGGCGCTTGCCAGCTTCCAGTTCGCGACCTGGCCGGTGCCCCCGTATTCGCCTTCCACCGCCGCATCGATAAGGAAGGTGCGTACCGAACGAAAAGCCGAAAGCGCGTCGATGTCCGCCTGGCTGCGCGGGCGCACGGCTTTGAGCATTTCGGTGCGAACCGACGCGCAGAATTCCGGCGTCTCGTCGCCGTGCAGCTGGACCAGGTCGATGCCGCTGATTTTCTGGGTATTTTCTATTTCCTCCAAAGTCGCATTCACGAAAACTCCCGCGAAACGAACGCGACTGTTCAGAGCCGCCACGATTTTCCCGGCCTGTGCCGGCTCGATGTAACGCGGGCTTTTTCGGTGGAAAATAAAACCCAACGCCCACGCACCAAGCTCGCTGGCCAGCTGCGCGTCTTCCAATCGTGTTATTCCGCAGACTTTTATTTTCATTCCGGGCCTCGCAGCAGCTTGTGGAGTGCGTTGCCGGGATGCCCGGTTTTCATGAAATGGGTGCCGATCAGAAAACCACGGTAGCCCAGCGCCGACAGGCGCTTGAGATCAGCGCTGGTTTTGATTCCGCTTTCGCTGATGAGCCGGGCGCTTCGTGGAGCAAGAGCCGCCAGGCGTTCCGAGGCGTCCAGCGACACCTTCATGGTTTTGAGGTTGCGGTTGTTGATGCCGATCAATTTTGCGCCAAGCTTGGCCGCCAGCTCCAGCTCGGCTTCGTCGTGTACTTCGACCAGTGCGGTCAGGCCCAGGTTCAGCGCCTGGGCATAAAGGCTTTGCGCCTGTTTGGGCTCGTACATCGCTAGTAGGATAAGCACGGCGTCGGCGCCGTGCGCACGGGCCTGAAACAGCTGGTATTCGTCGACCACGAAATCCTTCATCAGCAGTTTTGCGCCGGGGTTCGCGGCGCGCACGCCTTCCAGGTAACGAAGGTCGCCCTTGAAGTAGTGGGGTTCGGTGAGAATCGAAAGTGCGGCGGCGCCGTTGGCCAGGTAGTCGGCGGCGACTTTCAGGGGATCGAGCTGCGGAGCGATGTCGCCTTCGCTGGGGCTTGCAAGTTTTACCTCGGCGATGATGTTGTCACTGCCATTTGCGAAGGCAGCGCCAAAATCATGAGGCGTGCGCGCGTTTTCAGCGGCGCGGGTCAGTGCCGCAAGCGGAGTTTTTTCCTTCAGCTCGGCAACTCGCAGGCGGGTGCGATCGGCGATCTGATCCAGAATCGTACTCATTTGTCCGCCTTGCCATTCAGGGTCTGCAGGGCAGTCAAAACCGCCAACGCATTACCCTGGTCAATGCTTCGGGCCGCGAGCTTTACGCCCTCGGGCAGGGTGGCGGCCCGCCCGGCTACGAGCAACGCGGCCGCGCTGTTATAAAGTACGGCGTCGCGCTTGGGCCCTTTTTCGCCGGCCAGCAGCGCGCGCAGAATTTTCGCGTTCTGTTTGGCGTCGCCGCCGCTCAAGGCCTGAATAGGCGCGTTGGGCAAGCCGGCATCCTGAGGCGTGAGCGTGTAGCTGGTGACTTTGCCATTCTTAAGATGGGCCACGCGAGTGCGGCCGGTGAGGGTAAGCTCGTCCAGCCCGTCTTCGCCCGAAACCACCATCGCCTCTTCCGAGCCAAGCTCGCGCAGCGTGTAGGCCATCACTTCGGTCAGCGCGCCATCGAAAACACCGACGACCTGTCTTCGGGCTCCGGCGGGGTTTGCCAGCGGCCCCAGCACGTTAAACACAGTACGAACTTTGAGCTCGCGCCGTAGCTGCGCGAAACGCTTCAAGGCAGGATGAAAGGTAGGCGCAAAAAAAAATCCCAGGCCGGTCTCGTTTAGAGAGTGTACGACCGCCTGTGGAGTCAGGTCGGCCCGCAGGCCCAGCGCCTCGAGCACATCACTGCTGCCGCATTGGCTAGACACCGAGCGGTTGCCGTGTTTGGCCACGTTGACGCCCGCACCAGCGATGACGAAGGCCACGGTGGTGGAAATATTGAACGTGCCTGCGCCGTCGCCGCCGGTTCCGCACACGTCAATCAGCTCGGTGCGGCTCGTGTTTACGGGAAGACCATGGGCGCGCATGACGTGCGCGAAGCCCGCGATCTCGTCGGCGGTGGCGCCCTTTTCGCGAAGTGCCAGCAGCAGGGCTTTCGTTTCATCGTCGGACGCCATTCCGCGTATCATCAGCTCCATGGCCGCCGCCGCCTGGCCGCGCGTCAGATTGCGCCTGGTCTCCAGTAGCGCGAGCGTGGCTTTCATATCTGTCATTTTGCCGCTCCGGCCAGGAAGTTGCGCAGCATGTCCTTGCCGTGTTCGGTCATGATGGACTCCGGATGAAACTGCACGCCGTGCACATTGAACTTGCGGTGGCGCAGGCCCATGATCGTGCCGTCTTCGCTTTCGGCCGATATCTCAAGGCAGGAGGGTAGCGTTTTGCGTTCCACGATCAGCGAATGGTACCGCGTGACGTTCAGGCGCTTGGGCAGTCCTATGAACAGTCCTTTGCCGTTGTGGGTGATTTCGGTGGTCTTGCCGTGCATCAGGCGCCGCGCGCGAATGACGCGGCCGCCGAACACCTGGCCAATGGCCTGATGGCCCAGGCAAACGCCAAGTACCGGAACTTCGCCCGCAAGCTTTTCGATGGCCGCGAGCGAAACGCCGCTGGAGTCGGGATTACCCGGCCCGGGCGAGATGACGACCGCCTGGGGCTTGAGCTTGCGTATGCCCTCGAGCGAAATGCAATCGTTGCGCACCACGCGTGTGCGGACACGCAGCTCTTCAAAGTATTGATAAAGGTTGTAGGTGAAGGAGTCGTAGTTATCGATGAGTACGATCACTTCGAGCTCCGTGGCGCGACATCGGGATTACTGGCTTCGTTGGCCATGGCCACCGCGCGCCGCACTGCCTTCAGCTTGTGCAGCACTTCAAGGTATTCCATTTCGGGCCGGGAGTCGGCGACGATGCCTGCGCCGGCCTGGGCGTAACCGTGTTTGCCCTGCACGTAAAGGCTGCGAATGGTGATGCAGGAGTCGAGCTGGCCGGCAAAATCATAGTACACGACTGCGCCGCCATAGGCGTTGCGTCGCACGGGCTCAAGGCCCGCGATGATTTCCATGGCCCTGATTTTTGGCGCGCCCGAAAGCGTGCCCGCCGGAAAACATGAGGCCAGCGCGTCCCAGGGCGAAAGCTTGCGGTCCAGGCGGCCTTCGACAAATGAAACCAGATGCATGACGTGCGAAAAACGCTGCACGTGCATGAAATTTTTTACGTTCACGGAGCCGGGTTTGGCCACCCGCCCTATGTCGTTGCGGCCCAGGTCGACCAGCATGAGATGTTCCGCGCGTTCTTTCACGCTGTTCATTAAATCGCGCT
>JACQAW010000101.1 GCA_016194725.1 Deltaproteobacteria bacterium | reverse complement strand
CACCCTTGCCGAAATCGCGAATCGCCATCACGCGACCGGCAACCGACACTTGATGATTTGCAGCTTCGAGCGCCTCTTTCGCATGCTCACCAAACTTCTGGTGCAACTCAGCAGTGGTATTCCCCGGCGTAAAACCGTTTCGAAACGGATTTAAGCCGGCATCGCGCATTTTCTTGGTCTTCTCAAAGCGGACTTCGATCTGCTCGTTCCAATCCGCGATATTAGGCCGGTCCGGGGACTTCATAGATGGGAGTTCTCGAGATACCGTTCGGCATCGATGGCCGCCATGCAGCCGGTGCCAGCGGCGGTAATGGCCTGGCGATAGACATGGTCCTGCACGTCACCCGCGGCGAATACGCCCGGAATGTTCGTCTTCGAGCCGTTTCGGGTAATGATATATCCCGCCTCGTCCATCTCAATCAGGCCCTTGAAAAGTTTCGTATTCGGCGAGTGGCCGATTGCCACGAAAAGCCCGGCAACGTTCAGCTCACTAGCCTCGCCGGTCTTTAAATTTTTGAGCTTCACACCGGTGACATCGTCTTTGCCCAACACGTCCTCGACCGCGGTATTCCAGAGCACCTTGATCTTGGGGTTCTTCAACACGCGATCGGCCATGATCTTGCTGGCGCGAAAGGATTCACGGCGGTGAATCATCGTCACCTTGGAAGCGAACTTGGTCAAAAAATTCGCCTCTTCGCAGGCCGAGTCGCCTCCACCCACGACCGCGATTTCCAATCCTCGAAAAAAGAAACCATCACAAGTCGCACAAGTGGACACGCCCTTGCCCATGAGGCGCATCTCATTGGGCAAGCCGATCAGGTTTGACGAAGCGCCGGTCGAAATTATGACAGTATTCGCTTCGAAAGTTTCCTTTTCTGTAAACAGCTTGAACGGCGGTTTGCTGAAGTCGACGCGTTTAACGTCACCTATCGCGAAGCGAGTACCAAAACGTTCAGCCTGCTTGCGAAAATCAGCCATTAGCTCAGGCCCCATGATTCCTTTGGGGAACCCGGGATAGTTTTCCACGTCGCTCGTGATCGTGAGTTGACCGCCGGCCTGTATCCCCTCAACGACGAGCGGATTCAGATTCGCGCGCGCAGCATAAATCGCTGCCGTCAGTCCCGCGGGACCGGAACCCAGAATAAGAATATTTTCAGCCATGATCGCGTCGCTTAGTCGCGAAGACCGGACTTGCCGCCGATGCCTTCCATGAAGACTTCGAGGTCGATATATTCCGCATTCGCCGCGTCGTCTGGCAGTTTCTTGTGGTGTTTATCCACATCATCCTGCTGCAACAGGCCCTTGTTTAGACCACGCTGGGTCATACGAATGTCGAATTCTTTGTCCTTAATACCATTTGATAAAAGTGCCATAGTTTTCCGTGTTTAGCCTGAACACGTCCGGCATGTCAAATAATCAATGAAAAGTGGGGCGTCCGGGATCGCTGTCCTCGTCGTCCTCATCCTCATCATCGTCAAACTCATTGAGCACGTCATTATTGACCACCAGGCGCAGGTGGCTGCGCCGCATCTTCGGGCGCTTGCCCGTTTTCTTGCGTTTGGCGCGAATTCTCAGCCAGGCATTCAAGAAAAGGTAGCAGAAGCCGACAATCATGCCGCCCAGATGGGCCGCGTTTGCTACGCCGGCATTGCTGTAAAATACCGTCGAAATGAACTCAATGGCGGCCAGTATCATGACGAAATGCTTGGCCTTCATAGGGAAGACCATCATAAACAGCATCATTCGCTCGGAATAGATGATCCCATAAGCGACCAGTAAGCCATAAACCGCGCCACTCGAGCCCATCATCGGATAACCGGCCTGCCCACGAAAGATGGACATCACCCCGAGATAAAACAAGCCCGCCGACAAGCCGCAAACAAAATAGTATTTGATGAAAAACTTGGCGCCCCACTGCCCTTCAAGCTCCGAACCGATCATCCACAGGATTAGCATGTTGAAGAGGATGTGAAAAAGGTCGGCATGCATGAACATGTAGGTGAAAAACTGCCAATAGCGATGCCGTTCAATGATTGCCGTGGGAACAAGCGAGAACAATTCGAGGATGTTCGTGCCCAGAAAATGATCGCCAACAAGCTGAACGAGAAACGCAGCTATGCTGATGCTCAAAAGCCATCGAACTGTTGGCGTTGTACGAATCCCAGGCATGGATTTTTTACACCCTCTGTCTAAGTGCTGACATCTCCGCTTCAGAATATGCCAAACACAGGTAACTCTTCATTATTTTAACTGTCTTTTGTTTCAAAATCGCCAAACTTCAAGCGATCGACCATTTTCAAGACAAGATTGGGACGATTTTACCTAAAAGATTCGAGCTGCTGCACGCGCTAAGAGCCAGGAGCTCGAATGATTTTTCCGCAAGGCCCCGTCCCGAAATCGTACCTAACTCTCCAATATGTGAAACGTTTTACCGGACCTCGAACGTCGTGTCCGCCAAAAAATAGGAAAACCGAAAAGAAATATTCCACTTTAACGCAACATGGCAAACCGCTTGCACAAGGTGGCCACGACATTTCGATTCCATCCTTGCGGATGAAACGTGCACGGTCAAACGAGAGGCACACGTGTCTCAAAAATTTGTGTATAGAGGACTTATGGCAAAGAAGATGAAGGCAAAAGCACCAGCGAAGAAAGCAACCGGACGCGCTATGAAAAAGTCCGTCAAGATGAGCGCGAAGAAAACCGCGGCTCCCAAGAAAAAAGCCAAGCCCAAGAAGCCCGCGTCCAAGAAGGCGATGACTAAGAAATCGACGGCTGGTAAGGTTTCGAACCGCCGCAAGTTTCGCCGCTACCCCGCTTCAAACCTGTGGGTCACTGAGCTCAGCGGCGATTACCAGTTTACGGCCAACGCCAGCGACATCAGCGAAGGCGGCATCTTTTTGAAGTCTCGTCTGAAAACCACTTCCGCTGCTTCACAGCTCACTCTGCATCTCGGCAGCCAGGGCTCACTTGAAGTGATGGCAAAGCCAGTTCACGACCGCATCGCATCCGGCACCTATGGCGCCGGCTACGAGTTCATGAGCATGTCGGCCACGCAGATGAAGACCTTACGCGGCTTTCTCAGAAATCTCGATTAAGATTCCGCCCGTCGATTCCGGATGAATGAAGTTTACGCGCGTGCCGTGAGCACCGGGCTTCGCCGTATCGTAGGTCAGCCGCACGCCCTGCTTTCGCAGCTCCGCCATCAGCGCTTCAATATCTGTCACACGAAACGCCAGGTGATGAATCCCCGGACCCTTTTTTTCCAAATACTTTCCAACCACCCCTTGCGCGTCGGTGACTTCCAGAATCTCTACAGCTGGGTTGCTTTCCAGCGGTTTTAGAAAGTGTGCAACCACTCCCTGCGAGGGAACAGGTTCACTTCCGGCATCGGTCAGTCCGATAATTCCGAGCACGCGACTCAACTTGGCGGGGTCGCGCGTGGCAATCGCGGCATGATCAAAATAAACGGACCAGGTCTGATTTTTTTTCGTCATACCTGGACCGTTCTGGACCAAATTTCAAACCGTGGCAACTTTTTTTAGAAGCCCGTTCGCGAACCAGTGCCGGTTCCAATTGGAGCCGCGGAACCAGGAGGCACGCCAACCCCCGGCGGGCCAGGTGTTGTTGGAGGTGGAGAACCGAATCCGCCACCACCGCCCGTATAGCCGCCAGAGCCGTAATACCCGTAGCCCGAGCCGCTCTGACCCATCATGACCTGGTAATAGCGCTGCTGAAGGGTATTCATCTGCTGCTGAATAATGCTGGCTTCCTGCGAGTAGTATTGCGACTGCTGCATCTGCATCTGGTATCCGTTCATCTGCCCCTGATAGTAACCATTGCTCATGCCCCAGCTGCTCTGCATCGCCGGACTATACATTCCCGGACCGGGGCCAAATCCCTGAAACCCTGGTCCACCCGGAAACTGCGGGCCGTAAATGTTGCCAGGACCATTAAACGGTCCGTACGGGGTACCCGTAGGCATGCCCGGAAAGCCGTTCGCAATACCCGGAAAACAGCCCCCTTGAGGCATTCCATTCCAAGGTCCCATGGCGGGTCCCGGAAATGTGGGCGGATAAGCGCCTGGAAACCCACTCGGAAAACCGCTGTATCCCGGTGGTGGCGCGTAACCCATTCCCATGGCCATGCCCATCGGTGACATCCCCATCGGCGCCATGCCGTAAGCCATCGGTCCGCTGAAGCCGGGTGGCGGTGAGAATCCAAATCCCGCGGCCAAACCAAAGCCTGGTGGTCCCGAAAACGCCGGATTCATGCCCATGCCATAAGCAGTCGGCGGCGCAAACCCAAAACCCACAGCCATTCCCATCGGTGACATGCCCATCGGCGCCATGCCGTAGGCCATCGGCGGTGAAAATCCTATGCCCATCGCCATACCCATAGGCGACATGCCCATCGGCGCCATGCCGTAAGCCATCGGCGGTGAAAATCCCACGCCCATTGCCATACCCATTGGCGACATTCCCATTGGAGCCATGCCATAGGCCATCGGCGGCGAAAATCCTACTCCCATCGCCATACCCATCGGCGCCATTCCCATCGGTGACATGCCGTAGGCCATGGGCGGCGAAAATCCAATCCCCATCGCTATACCCATGGGCGCCATTCCCATCGGTGACATGCCGTAAGCCATCGGCGGCGAAAATCCTATGCCCACCGCCATTCCCATAGGCGACATGCCCATCGGCGCCATGCCGTAAGCCATCGGCGGCGAAAATCCTACTCCCATCGCCATACCCATCGGCGCCATTCCCATCGGTGACATGCCGTAGGCCATGGGCGGCGAAAATCCAATGCCCATCGCCATGCCCATCGACATCTGCGGAGAAAAGCCCATTCCCATCGCCATTCCCGTACCCGGTCCCATTGGACCACCTGGAATAAATGCTGGAAATGGAGATTGCATTCCATAGGGATAACCAGCGTACGGGCTCAGCGCATAAGCGCCGCCCACGCCCGGATACATCGACGGCATTCCAATTCCAATTCCCGCCGAAATTCCAAGACCGGTTCCATAGGGATTGTAAGGATAGCCTGCCGGATACATTCCCATTCCCATGCCGGGGTACATACCCATTCCCATGCCGGGATAACCCATCCCGCCGCCGCCGCCGCCGAGATACATGTTCATGCCAAGACCGCCGCCGCCCAGGCCACCCAAGGCGCCCAAACCGCCAGCGAGTCCGTAAAGCAATGGGCTGCCGCCCATTCCAAAACTGGAACCGTACATGCCACCATACTGACTCGGCGGGTAGAACGGAATTCCTAGCTTCGTGGCGTTCGCGACATAGGTTCCATATGAGCTGTTATAACCGTTTGTCGCATCTGATTGAGCCCGATATCCAAGGTAGCTGTTCATTCCACCCAGCAGCAACGAACCCCCGACGCCGATTCCCATCATCACTTTTTGAAAAGTGCTGGGCTCCTGCGGCTGAATCTGAATGCCCATGCTCTGGTAATAGGCCAGCATCTTCTTCTGCTGATCTTCACGCGTACAGTCCGGGCAGTCTTCGGTGGCTTGCGCCAGCTCATCCTGCATCTTCTCGACATCTTTGGTATTGTCGTCGATGTCGCCTTTGATGCGTTCCAGGTCCGCTGTTACCTGCTCCAAATCATGATCGCGCGTCACCTTCCAGCAATCATCGATCTTGCCTCGAAGGGCTCCTGTAATTGCGTCCCGGTAACAACCTTTGTTCTTGAAGATTCGATAGCAGACATCCTCGGTGGGCTGCAGCGACACAAAACAACCGCCGTCTTTGCAGTTATTCGGATCAGTCTTGTTCTTGGCCGTATTGCAGTAATCGTTTGCGATATTCACGCAAGTATCACAAGCGCCTTGCCCAACTTTAGGAGTGCGCTGCGCTTCAAGTTGCCGCTTAAGTTTCTTCTTGGCGTCCTGATCGTTTTGCAAATCCTTGCCGTCGCTCTTCGCCGATTTGATCTTACGTTTCAGCGCAGCGATGTCGGCTTTCGCGGTATAGGTGTCGCTCTTTTCGTCATCATCCTTGCTGGCAATCGTTCGATTCCCCGCAAACGCGGGCATCACGGCCAGAGACGCAATCATGTAATATAGGATCAGCTTTTTCATAAGCTCAGGATCTCCTTCGTAAACTGGCTCGCATTAAAACACGCGAGTGGCAGTCCTATTCCTCTTCCTTAGAAATATCGGCACTGTAACTACGGAACATAAACCGCCAACCCAATTATTTCTTGGATACCCACCCCAGGCAAGGCCGCCAGCTCATTATCGATGGCTCAAGTAGGCACAAAGGTACACCTGGGCATACCCGATTTTGCCTAGCGAAACTCGCGGATCGCGCTAGAGTGGAGGAACAAGAAAACTAAATATGTCGAAACCGGACCCATCCAAGCATGTACACGCTTTATCCGATCTGAACCGCGACCGTGCCGCCGTCATCGATGAAGTGGTCCGCCGGACAGGCTCTCACTTCACGCCCAAGCAGATGGAAGACATCGTTACCGACAGCCTTTTCTGGGAACGAAAACGCCTCGAGGGTCGCTCCGATCCTATCCGTGACGCGCTCGATGGCGCCTTCTGGAAAGACCTGGGCTCGCAGCTCCTGAACGCCGGGCCATCGCACGAGGAAACAGTCCGATTTTTAATGAAAAAAATCGTACGTCATCATGCCGATGAAATTGCCGGCCACTATAATGACCGCGTTTACAACATCGCAACCGCTGCCGTACCCCGCGGCATGGGCTGGCTGCTGCAGGCGTTTTCCTGGAAAAGCTTCCGCAACCTGTTTGTCGAGAACGTGGATCTTCGACGCAAAATCCATCTTCAAGGTGAAATCAAGCAGCTGCAGAACCTGGCCAAAAAGGGCACCGTAATTTTGGTTCCCACTCATTTCAGCAACCTCGATTCGGTTTTGGTGGGATGGGCGCTTTTCGAGCTGGGACTGCCGCCATTCTGTTATGGCGCCGGCCTGAACCTGTTTACAAATCCGGTCTTCGGATTTTTCATGAATAATCTCGGTGCCTATAAGGTCGATCGGCGCAAGAAGCATAAACTCTACAAAGAAACGCTGAAACATTATTCAACCGTAATTCTCGAACGCGGCTGTCACAGCCTGTTTTTTCCGGGCGGCGGCCGATCGAGAAACGGAGCTTTCGAAAAACGTATCAAACTTGGCTTGCTCAGCACTGCCATCGATGCTTACATCGCGAATCTGCTGTCACAAAAAGCGGATCCGAACATCTATATTGTACCGTGCGTGATCTCGTATCATTTCGTGCTCGAAGCCGCGACGCTGATCGACGACTTCCTGACCGAACAAGGCAAGAGCCGCTACATCATCGAAGACGATGAATCATCCAAACCCAAAGTCGTCGCGCAGTTTCTTTTCAACTTCCTGAAAACCAGCTCCACGATTTATCTCAACTTCGGCCAGGCCATCGATCCCTTCGGTAATCTGGTCGATGCGGAAGGCGTCAGCCTTGGCGCACAAGGACGTCCTCTGGACATCACCTCCTTCGTGCGCTCCAACGGCGAAATTTGCCACAATCCCCAGCGCGACCAGGAATACACGCGCCTGCTCGGCGAAAAAATCGTCCAGCGGTACAAAAAGGAAAACATCGCTCTCACCAGCCATTTTATCGCATATGCCTACTTTGAGTATCTGCGGCAGAAATTCGGGCCCGCCGATCTTTTTCCGCTCTTTCGCCTGAGCGAAGCCGAGACCACGGTATCTTACAAGGATTTTGCAGCCTTCACGATGCCATTGCTTGAACATCTTCATGAAGAGCATCAGCGGGGCAACCTGCATCTCGAGCCGGCCCTGCGCTCAACAGAACTGCGAAACATTCTTGAAAGCGCCGAACGCAACATGGGCGTATATCATACCAAACGCCCTCTCAAGCTCATCCGCGACAGCGAGCGGGAAAGTTTGGCGTGTGAAGACATGAAGCTGCTGTTCTACTATCACAACCGCATGGAAGGCTATGGCCTGACCTCGAGGGACGTCGTAAAATGAGCGCATCTCAGATCCAGAACGCAGTTGGAATCCTGGGCGCCGGCAACTGGGGAACCGTTCTTGCCATTCTCGCCGCTAAACAGGTGCCCACGGTCTACCTCTATGACCGCGATCCGGCCCGAGTAGGCGAAATGAACAGCACCCATGAAAACAAACGGTATCTTGCAGGAGTCAAACTGCCCGCAGCCATTCGGATTACCAGCGATCTTGAAGAAATTTTTAGCGCCTGCCGCCTCATCTTACCGGTCATTCCATCTCATTCTTTCCGCAAGTTCGCCCAATCTTATGCACCGTTCACCCGGGGCGATCATCTCCTCGTACACGGCACCAAGGGCCTCGAACCGGTAACCCATAAGCGAATGAGCGACATTCTAACCGAGGAAACAAGCTGCCTGCGAGTCGGAGCTCTGTCGGGTCCCAATCTGGCCGTTGAACTTGCCCAGGGCCAGCCAGGCGCAACGGTCGTCTCGAGCCGTTTCGACGAAGTCATTGAGGCCGCCATGGCTGCATTTTCATCCGATCAACTTCGGGTCTACGGCAATCACGATCTGGTTGGAGTGGAATGGGCCGGTGCCCTGAAAAATATTTTGGCCATTGCTGCTGGAATGTTGCAGGAACTCGGTTTCGGGCAAAATGCGTTAGCCATGGTATTGACCCGCGGCCTGGCTGAAATCAGCAAGCTCATCACTGCAATGGGCGCT
>JACQAW010000052.1 GCA_016194725.1 Deltaproteobacteria bacterium | reverse complement strand
GGCCTTGGCCAGAGCGAGAAAGGTTTCGAGCTTTTCCGGGGCGACTGCAAAGCTCATGCGCTCCTGCGACTCGCTCACCACGAGCTCATAGGGCAGAAGTCCGGGATATTTTGTGCGGGCCTGGCCCACATCCATTCGTGCCCCGCCCTTCTTGCCGCACAACCTGGCAAGCTCGCCGATGCTGGAAGACAGGCCCCCGGCGCCATTGTCAGTGACCGCGCGAAACAAAGCCTGGTCACGCGCTTCGATGAGAAAATCCCAGACCCGGCGCTGCGTGAGCGGGTCGCCCAGCTGCACCGCTGAAACCGGCGAGTCCTCGTTCATCTCAAGCGAGCTGAACGTCGCCCCGTGAATCCCGTCCTTGCCGATGCGGCCGCCGGCCATGACGATCTTGTCACCCGGTAGAATTTGTTTTTCGATGAACGGCTTGTCGGTGGGAATGATGCCGATGGTGCCGACGAACACGAGTGGCTTGCCCAGGTAGCCGGGATGATGCACGACCGCGCCCGTTACGGTGGGAATGCCGCTTTTGTTTCCGCCATGCTCAACCCCCAGGCGCACGCCTTCCAGAATTCTGCGGGGATGATGCAGCCGCGGTGGCAATGGCTCGGGCGTGTCCAGCGAGCCCACGCAAAAAACGTCCAGGTTGGCAATCGGCTGCGCGCCCAGGCCCACGCCAAGAATGTCGCGGTTCACACCCACGATTCCGGTAAGCGCTCCGCCGTATGGGTCAAGTGCGCTTGGGCTGTTGTGGGTTTCGACCTTGATGGCACAGTCGAGCTCGCTTGAGATTTTAATCACGCCGGCGTTGTCTTCAAAAACACTCTTGAGATAGCTGGCCGGAATTTCACGAGTGGCGCCCCGGATATAGGTCTTGAACACGCTCTCTATGCGCGCGGGCAGCAGCAGGTCTTCGCGGTCGTTGGTGACCTCGATATTGGCCGCGAAAATCTTGTGTTTGCAGTGCTCGGACCAGGTTTGCGCGATGACTTCGATTTCGACGTCGGTCATGGGCCGCTTGAGCGTGGCGTAATGTTCCTGTACGCAAAGCAGCTCGGAGCGGCTCAGGGCCCAAAGACGCTGGTCAGAGAGCTTTTCGAGGTCCTTGATCGCAAGCGTGCCGAGATCGAAAGTTTCGACCGCGCCGTTTTCCGCGACACCGGCGCTGACCTCAACCCAGACAGCCTCCCTATAGAGCTGGCTGTCGCAGGCCCGGGCATCTTCTTCGCTCCACACCTCGACCCGCTCGATGAGGCTATTGAAAAACACCTCGTTGGCGTAAGCGTCCACCTCCTTGGCGGGCACGGTTTTGGGAAGCTCGAGCCACAGGCGCGTGCCCGAACGGCACTCCACCACTCTGCCTGAGACCAGCTCGATGGCTTCGCTGAGAACGTGGCCGGCATTATCCGTCACCCCTGCCCGCAGCCCTTTTTCGAGGCACCACCAGCGATAGCCCTTGCGAGCCTCGCCCGGATAGCCGGACTCGTCCACGCTGACGTTGAAGAGCGGGTCGCCCAGAATTTCATCAGCGAGAATTTTCTCAAGCTCGGACATGGCGGCCTTCGTGGCCTCGGCGGAATGCACCCAGAAGAGCTCAGTGGCGAAAGCCCTTAAATTCTGATGCTCGCTCCAGGCTGGAAAAAAAATGCCAAGTTCACGAAGCGCACGGTGACCGCGCGAATCCCATTTTTCGTCGGCCGGCGACTTTTCCACGCGAAGCGTCCGAGTCAACCCAGTAGTCGTTTTCTTCATTTTCCTGTGTTCTCCTGCCGAAAAACCATTCGCGGCCGCCCTTCGGAACGCGAGCCCCGAGACATCTGCCAGTGGCCTTTCAGCAGATTTGCCAACGCTTCGGTATATAATGAGTGTTCCAGCTCAAGCCCTCGCGATTGCAAGCCCTCAAGAGTCTCGTCACCTGAGATCTCAAGCGAACGCTGCGCGATAATGGGACCGTCATCAAGGCCGTAGCCCACCAGATGCACGGTGGCGCCCGTAAGCTTGACACCGTAGCTCAGCGCCTGCCCATAGCCTTCGACGCCCGGAAAAGACGGCAGCAGCGAGGGATGAATATTCACGATGCGCGCGGCCGCCAAACTTTCAGCCCAGAAGTGTTTGATAAAAGACGGACTGAGCAGGCGCATGTATCCTGCCAGCACGAGCCAATCAATTTTTGCGCAGTCCAAACCGCCAAGAGCGGCCAGCACCTGGGCTTCATGCGTCTCGCGGGTTTTGCCCTTGCTGTCGATTTCGAGCGCTGGAATATCGAACTCGCGGGCGACTTCATTAGCCCCGCTGCCCGGCACGTTGGTAACCACGGCCTCGATACGCGCGGGAATTTTTCCAAGTCGAGCGCTCTCGCAGATCACGCGCAGGTTTGACCCCCGCCCGCTCGCGAAGATCACTACCGAAGCCAGTTTGTCAGATGCAACTGAGCGGTCAATAATTAGACCTGACACTCCCGATGTCCCTCCGATAGCGCATGCCTTCGAAATGCATTTTTTCAATGACCGCGATTGCGCTTTGTCGCGCCGCCTCGATACTTTCGCCCAGCCCGCTGACTCCGAGCACGCGGCCCCCCGATGTAACAAGCAGGTTTTCGCGGGCTTTGACGCCGGCGTAATAAATGCGATGGCTGGCACAATCTGTGGCGATACCGGAAACGGCAAACCCGGTTTCGGGCTTTTCCGGATAACCGCGGCTTGCGAGCACGACATTCACGCAGGCCTGCGAGGACCAGCGCACTGGATTGGCGTCAAGGTGGCGAGGAAAAGCGCCCGTGCCGATACCGTAGAGCAGCGGTAAAAGATCGGACTCCATGCGAGGCAGTACCGCCTGGGTTTCAGGGTCGCCGAACCGCGCGTTGAATTCGAGCACCCAGAAATCACGGCCCTTCACCATCAAGCCCGCATAGAGCAAGCCGCGAAAAGGCGTCTTGGCCTCGCGCATCTTGGCCAGCAACGGCGGAAATATTTTTTCCGAGAACTCGTTCACGTCCTCACGCCCGAACCACGGTACCGGGCTGTAGGCGCCCATGCCCCCCGTATTGGGCCCGATATTGCCTTCCTGCAGCCGTTTGTGGTCGCAGGCCGGATCAAGCACGGTGTAGCTCATCCCATCGGTAAGCGCAAAAAGGCTGACTTCATGCCCGCCGACGACCTGCTCGATGACGACCCGGGGTTGGTTCTTTTTGGCGGCGCTGCCACTGAACTTCTGGTCCTGGAAAACTTCCTTGAGAAACTCCTCGGCATCGCGCAGGTCGACGCAGATACGCACGCCCTTGCCCAAGGCAAGGCCGTCGTATTTGAAAACCAGCGGATAACCCCCGAGGGATTCGACGATTTCGGGCAGGCGGGCCATCTCGGCGGCGTCAATGGCCTCGTATTTGGCCGTCGGTACGCCGGCCGCGAGCATGAGTTCTTTGGCAAAGGTCTTGCTCCATTCAATTCGGGCCGCCGCTTTGTTAGGTCCAAACACCGCTATTCCGGCCGACTCCAGCTCATCTACGATTCCGGCCGCGAGCAGGTCATCAGGCCCGATGACGACGAAGTCGATGGAAAGCTCTTCGAGCTTGGCACGAACTGCGGCGAAGTCTTTGAGATCGACCGCTGCGGTTCGGCGGCCTGCGCGCGCCATGCCGTCGTTACCCGGCAAAACCGTGACCTCGCGGCAAAGCGGACTCGCTGCGATTTTGGAAGCCAAGGCATGTTCTCGTCCACCGGCGCCAAGTACCGCGACACGGATGGGCTTGGTCAACAGCTCCTGAGCCTTTTTCATTTCCCGTGGCACTTGCGAATCCTTTCCAACATCCGCGGCAAGGGCAGGCCGAGCACGCCGGGGTTTTCGCCACAAATAGCCAGCGCCAGCGAAGGATAAAGCGCGGTGGCCGCTTCGCGGAACTCTTTGGACAGCATGGGCGGCTCGCCGGTGCGCTTGCGCACCCTGGCCTTCCAGTC
Source organism: Deltaproteobacteria bacterium (assembly GCA_016194725.1). GTDB lineage: Bacteria > Bdellovibrionota > UBA1018 > UBA1018 > UBA923 > JACQAX01. Next base: position 10,146 of record JACQAW010000052.1, on the reverse strand, counting down.
GATTTCGGAATCCGTGGCAGCTTCGCTTTTTGCCAGCTTCACGGCCTCGAACCATTCCGTCTTGCGGTAGAACAGGCGCAGGAATTCCTTTGAAATCTGAGTACCAGTCATTGGATCCAGCAGCCGCAGCTCGTCGGGGCCGATGGAATCGACCAGCATGAGTTGGTCATCATCGAGCGCCCACTCGAACTTGCCGTCCCAAAGCTCGAGCCCCTTGCCCTCGAAAGTGCCCGCGAGCCAAACGGCCAGTACCATGGATCGAGCCAGCAGCTTTTCAAAGTTCGCGTACGTAAGCCCGGAATAGTTCAACGCCTGTTCCCAGGTGAAAAACCGGTCCGTGCCTTCGAGCTTGCTGAAAAATTCAATTACCGGGCGGTCCAGCTTTTTTCCTTCCAAGGGAAGGGATTCCAGCCCCAGCTGCGCGACATAAGCCGGCGTCAGTCGCTCAATCAGGCTTGAGCCTTGCGGCACGCCGAAGCGGAACACCACTTCGAGCGGAATGAGACGCACCCGCTTTTCCCAGCCCTGGCCACTATAATGATAAAGTGCCTGTGGACCGAGCTGGTGTTCGACCGGACCAATGGCGGAAACCCGCTGCACGCGCAGCTTGTTTGTGCCCGTGCGCTCGAGCAGGTGATGGTGCAGCCCTTCGCGTTCCAGCACCGAAATTTCAGCCTCGAGCAGCTCGCGCAGGCGCCCCTTGAAACCGGCCAGCCAGGGCGATTTGCGTAGCTGCGCGGTTTTCCAGGAGTCGGGATTGGCGACGGCCTTGAAAAAATACGCGCCTATCGCGGCCAGCGCGTCGCCCTTATGTGCGAGGGTGTCGGGCATGCGGCCCCAGTCGAAAACCGAATACGCGTCGGTGTATTCGAACTCCAGCTTGTCGGCCGTGATTTCCCAGAGATTCTTGACGCTGCCTTCGTAAACCAGCTTGCTCATCCTGTACCCCGTTCAGAGTTGCGCAGCGCCGCGAAACGCGAGGACTCGGTCACATCGGTGGGATACTTTCCATCCAGACATGCAGTGCAGGGGTTCTTCACGCGACTGTGGCTTGCGCGGTCGAGGCTCTTGAGCAGCCCGTCGCGGTCCTGATAAACCACGCCATCGGCGCCCAGCATTTTGGCGATCTCGGCCTCGGTGCGATCGGCCGCGATGAGCTCGCGACGATCGGGAAAGTCGATGCCGTAAAAGCAGGGAAAGCGAATGGGCGGGCACGTGCTGACAAAATAGATTTTTCGCGCACCGGCCCGGCGCACGAGATCGACGATTTTTTTCGAGGTCGTGCCGCGCACGATGGAGTCGTCGACGAGAATGATGTTTTTCCCCTTGAGCTCACTCACCACCGGATTGAGCTTGAGGTCGACAGCCTTTTCTCGTTTCTCCTGCGAACCCAGAATGAAGGTGCGTTTGATGTAACGGTTTTTGATCAAAATCTCGCGATAAGGCAGCTTGAGCTCTTCAGCAAGAGCCGTGGCAGCGGTTCTAGAGGTATCGGGCACGGGCGCCACGATATCGGCCTCGATCTCGCCCCGCTCCATGCGCTCGCGAATCACCTTGGCCAGATTGCGGCCCAGCTCAAGGCGCGTGCCATAAACCGGCGTGCCCTCGGGTTCGCTTTCGGCACCCGCGAAGTACACCCATTCAAACATGCAGGGCCGGTGCGGCTTGGTGCCATCCACCACAAATGAGTGCATCTTCATGTCGCGGTCGATGAAAACCAGCTCGCCGGGGCGTATATCGCGCTCGAGCTCGTAGCCCAGAAAGGACAGCGGAATGGTTTCGCTGGCAATCATGTAGGCAGGTTTTCCGTCGACGAGCTTTTTCCCGAGCACCAGGGGACGCAGGCCATAGGGGTCGCGAAACGCGAACAGGCCCCCTTCGGCTAGCAATCCCACGACGCTGTAGCTGCCTTGAAGGTTTTCAAAAACAGATTTGATGGCGCTGCGAATGTGTTCGAAGGAGTTGCCTTCGAGCTTGTCGGCAAACCAGTTTAAGATCGTTTCCGTATCGGAGTCGGTGAAGCAGCGCCGGCGCATCTCGGTTTGCAGGCGCTCTTTGACGGACTGGTAGTTGACCAGGTTGCCGTTATGCACGACGCCGATGCCGTAGGGATAGTTCAAGACGAGCGGCTGCACATCCTGCGCGTCGCCTTTGCCGACCGTGGAGTAGCGCGTATGGCCGATCGCCATGTTTCCGCTCAAGCTGTCGATGGCCTCGCGGCTGAAAACGTTCTCAACCAGGCCGACGTTCTTAACGAGATGAAAAGATTTGTCGTACGTCAAAATGCCCGCAGCATCCTGGCCACGATGCTGCAGGGTGATGAGTCCGAGAAAAGCCTCTTTGGCACTATCGGGGCTGCCAATGACCCCAATGACTCCGCACATGGTTACCTCGCGTGGCCGCAAGCTACAGGAAACGTGTCTTATATTCAATGAATTGCGCCGCTATTTGAGCGGTTCAAATAAAATGACGCACCGGTTTGACACGATACGTAACCTAAGTTAGTCGGTTTACTGCAATGCAATAGGGGAATTTGCAAGGGGGATACATGCGAGGGTTTACGCGTGTTGGGTTTTTCTTTTCGTTTTTCTGTCTGTCTATTGTTACGTTTAAATCGGTCGGGTATGCGGCCGGGAAACCGAAAGCTGTGGCACCCGCTACCGAGTGCGCGGCGCTTTTGTCGGAAGCCATTCCGGCCAAATGGGTCGAAAAAATGCTCAAAGAGGGCAAAGCCAGCGACCCTCAAACGCAGCGCCTGCGCGAAGTGGTGCAACGCATGGGCTTCAGCAATGCCGCCTTGAACGCCGCGATCGTCAAAGCGCACAATGAACGCTACACTGTGCAGACCGCGCAGGGTATGTCGACCAATCAGAAACAGTCGGGCCGCTGCTGGATTTTCGCGGGCCTGAACATGATGCGCTCGACGCTGATCGCCGAGGGCAAAGTTCCGGCGAACTTCGAGTTCTCGGAAAACTACCTGCATTTTTTCAACATGCTCGAGAAGTCTAACCGCTACCTGGAAGGGGTTATCAAGAAAACCTACAGCGCGGGCGGCAAGAAAACCAAGCTGTCGGGCAGCGACCTGCGCTCGGCATTCGAGCCTTCGATTGGCGACGGCGGCTGGTATGAGTATTTCATGTTCCTGGTTTCAAAATACGGAGTCGTGCCCAAAGACGCGATGCCCGAGACGAAAAGCTCCGAGAGCACCGCCACGATGCTGGCCGAGCTGAAGCGGCACCTTGCCGAATCGGCTCGCGGCCTGCTGCTCGAAGCCCAGGCCGTGGCAAAAGAAGGTGCGCCGCTGACCGAAGCCCAGTACCTGGACCGCGTGCGCGTGGCAAAAGAGCGCGCGTTGGGCGGAATCTGGAATATCCTGGCCACTCACCTGGGTGATCCGCCTGGTGAGTTCGAATACCGCAGCGACGGAAAAAACGAGCGCAAGGGCAATACCTTCGTGACGCCGACAAACGTCAGCTCCTACACGCCCCAGCAGTTTGCCTGGGACTTCGTGAAGTTCGACCCGCGCGACTACGTCGTGGTTGCAACGTCGGCAGCGCACGAGCATGGCGTTTTTGAGCAGAAGAAAACGGCGATCGGCCCGGCTGAAATCAGCCAGGACGAGTTCGATATCCGCTTCATGAACGTGGGTATTGACCGCCTGGAAGCGCTTGCGATTGCGAGCATCGAAGGCGGGCACCCGCTTTGGTTCGCCGCTGACGTAGGCAAGGACGTGGACCACGCCACCGGCATCATGCATCCGGATATCTACCAGCGCGACCCACTATACAACACCGAAAGCCTGAAGCTGAATCGGGCGCTGGCCAGCTTTTTCGGGGTCACCAGCCCGAACCATGCGATGCTATTGACTGGCTTTGACCGTCCTGACCCGAATGGCCCGGTGGTGAAGTTCAAAAACGAAAACTCCTGGGGCGATGGCGTTGGTACCAAGGGAACGTATCACCTGTACCGCGAGTGGTTCGAGCAAAACGTTTTCCAGATCATCGTGCACAAGAAATTTTTGACTGCGTCCGAGCTGAAGGCCTGGGCGGGCGAAGCCGAGCAGCTGGGCGAGAACGCGCAGCTTTTCTAGGGCGGAATGGCGGGGACACATTGGGGGCAGATTGGAGACAGTAGCCACAGCCTGCTCCCGAAGGGGCACACTCACGCAGTGGCCGGAACGGCAAGCGCTAGACTGGAGCCACAGTACAGGCACAGTGGTTACCGCCGACGCTGTACTGTGGCTCCGGGCTGTGGCCACTACCCGGCTTTGAAACGCTTATTCTTGTTTCAAGACAAGGGAAAATAATCTGCCAGGCTGAGCTAAAAAAATCGAAAAAGCGGCATGCCCAATGAAACTCCGATGCTACGGTTATAAACGCCCTGAATGTCTGAGGAACCGCCCTTTTCGCGCCATGCAATGAAGTTAAGCTCCGCGAAGAGGCCGGCTCCGCCCCAGCGCGCCCAGACGTTGTAGTATGAGCGGTTGCTGATCGGCGGATAGATGAAGGCGCCTAACGACAAATTGTAGGCTCGCTTGAAGGCGTCGCGGTAGACGAGCTCGAACCCCTGAGGTCCGCCAGGCCGCAGGTAATGAACGTTATCGGTTCGAAAAACGAGCGCGTGCGCCCCGAGCATGATGTTCACGAGCAACCGGTTATCGAAAGCCTTTGCCGAAACGGTGCTGAGGTAAATACCAGTGTCGTTGTAATAATTGTAATGAGCCGCGCTTGCGTCAAATCCCACGATTCGCATCGTATCGCTCAGGCGGTAAGAGCCATACGCCGTAATGATGGCGGCCCAAGTGTGCGTATTGGTATGCTCGGCCTCGAAGGTGTAGGCGTAGGGGCCGACGCCGATGGCTATGGTGCCGGCGTGGTCAACCACGGGAATGGAGTAGCGCAGCACCAGACTCTGTGTGCCCACCCGCAGCGATACCCGGTTCGCCGCCGACGAAAGCCTGAGCGTCCACACGTTACCGATAGACGACGCGATATCGCTCGGAATCTCCACGCGCCCATTACCTCCGCGGACTTCGATCGGCGTCGAGAATCCCGCATAGGAAACCATGCCCGAACTGAGCCCCTTGGCCGTCAAAATGAGACGTCCGCGAGGAACGACGAGCACTTCGGCGACGCGTATCCATTCCAGCGAGTCTTCCGCAAGGGTCGCCGTAACTCCGCCCGGTGACGGCCCCTTCCACTCGATCGCGAAGTCCTGTGCGGAATAATCGCCTGGAGCGGCACCCGTTTTCGCCGACTCAGCGAAGAGCTCGGATGGCAAGGCGGAAGGCAATGGAGTGGTCTGTGCCTGCAACGCGCCGGCCGCAAACAAGGAAAAGATGCAACTCAGTAGAAAAATGCCGCTGATTCGATACCTGATTGTCGCCGCCACGCTTCCATTTTACTTTCGCAAGCGGCAAAATGAAAGCTCGGTGGATGGGCATTACTCATCTCTCCATCTATTTACTGGTGATAGTTTAAGACATCATCATTGGTCAGAGCGCGCCAAGCCGGGTATCATCGGTGGTGTGGGTGAACACTATGCGTTCAAACAACTTCTACTCCTGGCTCCGTCCGAAGTTCGCGCACCAATGCTGCTGGGAATCCTGCAGGAACCATTACGTTGTCGCGCGCTCAGACGTTGTCAACAGATTCAATTGGTGTCCAACCTGGGTAGCATTCAGTAGCGTCAGCCCTCGGAAGATCAAGTGGCCATCTCTTGAGAACACTATTGATTTTTCTCAATCGTTTCAGTGTCTACTCTATGATGTCAAAGAACTGGGGTTGGCTGCAGGATGGCACGAGGCTTGAAAGATTCCTTTCTCAAGAGAGAGAGGTTTTTTCATGGGAATTCTAAATCGATATCTGATTCTGGGTACGACTTTGACTGCGACAATTTTTTCGATGGGCTGCGTCGATGATCCGGTTGCGCCCAAGAATTACGATGTGAATCAGCTGGCTTTTTGCGGCACGGTCTCAAATGGCTCCATGCCGGTCTCGGGCACCGTGAACTATCAGATGCAGGCCTTGTATACCCCTTTGGCGACAGTCATGACTTATCAGGGCATGGCTACGCTGGATAACTCCGGCCTTGGTTGCGTGCAACTGGTGGCCACGGCTCCCCTGACCGTATCATCCTGTGGTGATAATGGTTGTCATCCGGTCGATCGGGTCGGCGCTCTCAACGACTTTCAGCTCAAGTCCTTGACCGCCACGCTGCCCGGTGGCGTTCTTGTCGACGGCGTGATTACGAACGTCGACACCAGTCCGCAACGGTTCCTTTCGGTCCAGGCCGTATTTGATCTGGCAAACCCCAACCCGGGCGACCCGGGAATGCTGGGACTGTTGCTTCTGAAGAAATCGCGCGAAGCTTCGGTGGACACCGAAATCGCAATGAAGTCGGCTCCTGCAAAAGACCGCCGCGCGTTACCGAAACAGGAAATGTCCTCGGTGCTTAAAGCGATCTAACTGTGAGTTGGGCCACGGACGAAGAATAGCCCAGGAACTCTTCGATCTCTCTGACCACGTAACGCGCAGGCTCGTAATCGCCTGCCTGGCCTGTTCGACGAACTTTAGCCAGTTTTTTTGAACCAGCTCGAGCACCTTTCCCGTTGCGGCTTGGCGGGTGCGATAGGGCCAGCACGGGGCAAGTGTCGGTGGGTTGCGCTGGTTGGATGTATAAACCACTGGCTTAAGAGTTAATCAAGAGTGGTGCCAGCGAGATGTTACTGCGCTTACCGCAACTACTATCTGTTCACTGAACTTCTAATCCAGGCCCAGAAATTTCCGCACGTCCGGGTCCGAGCCCGCTCGCGGGGAATCGATGGTCGAGGCAATCGCACGGCTGGCGTCGCCGGCCGCGGCGCCGCTGCCCGGCAGGTTACCCAGCTCACGCACGGCAAAGCTGGTCCAAAGCATGCGCGCGGCCGTGGTTTCGATTTTGGTGTCGACGCCGACCTTGGTGAGCACGCCGTTTTTTACGATCCAGGCTTCATGAGCATCGAGATGCTTGAGCCACTGGGCCTCGATGGTGTAATAGCGGGCGTGGGCAAAAGCGGTGGCCAGGCACTGGCCAAGGGTCGCGTCGGAGAGCTTGAAAGCTTCGGGCTTTACCTCGACACGACCCTCGGCCTCGTTGAAGCGGCAAGGGCCGACAAGCTCTTCATGGGCGCGCGAATGGGCGTTGGCGGCGTCGAGATCGGCGTTGGGCCGCGCGTCGACGGGTGCTGGCGCATCCTCAATGCCCGCGAGCCCGATGGCGTTGAGAGGGGTTGCGCGCCAGCGTTCGGTGATAGCGGAAACTCGCGCGCATTGGGTGGCGTCGAGCCCTTCGTAGTTTGGGTCTTGCGCTTGGGCCAGGATCGAGAGTGAGAAGAGTGCGATGCCGAGCAGTGCGGACTGTTTCATTTTTACCTTCCTGGTTTTTAGCCGGCCAAACATCCTGTTCGCGCCGGTTATTTTTTCAAAATCCCAATTCTTCGAATTTCTTTCCCGGCTCCCATGCCACACAGGCCCGGACTCTATAGGTGCGGGGCTCGTAAACATAAGCCCGGCCTTTGCTCTGGTAAACCACCTGGGTCAGCGTACTGGTCATGCCGTTGACCCCGGTCGAAATCGAGCGCTGAGTTGAGGCTTCGCCGCTGAAGCGCTTGTGGATGTCGCTGAGCGATTCGCTGCAAAGATAACTGACGTACTCGATCACGCCCGCGCGCACGCTGACGGTGGCGTCCATGCTGGCTCCCTCGCCCAGATCGTAGAAATAGAAATCGTGGTGCCCGGTCTCCTGCACGTGCCGCACGGGTTTGCCCAGAAGATTTGGAAGATCTTTGAGCTGCGTCTTGCCCGGTTCGACCAGATCGGCGCGAAAAACTTTTGCTATCGCTTCTCGCTCGATGGGAGGCGTTTGATTGCGCGCTGCATGCACCGGTGCTGCCAGCAAACTGGCTGCAAGGAAACTGGTGCCTGCAATGGTTGGGAAGACCGTTTCCCGCATAGAGCAAGTTTAGCTCATCTTCGACGCGGGGGGGTTGATTTTTTATACGAGATGGATACGATTTGCATACTTGGGTCTATTTGGATGGACCCTTGGTGTGGAAGTTTTTTCCCAGTTCCCAAAGGCCAGTGGATTTAGCCCGCGGGACTTTAGACTTTAACAAGGAGGTAGTTTCATATGGCCAACGGTAGCCCGATTACCGGCATCATTGAAGAAACGCAAGTCATCATCGATTTCGGCAAATACGAGGGGCGCTCGGTCTCTGAAATCGCGGAACTCGATCCGTCTGTACGTGAATCCGCTGTTCAGCGTGGACAACTAAGAACCCATCACAAAGGCCAGTTTCCGGAAAACACTTCAAGGGCATGCCCGCGCAGAAACGCGGGCTGACCAGCCCCATCCCAGCGAACCTCGGCCACGCCTCCGGGAAACCGCACCTCGACAGGGCTATCGGCCAAACCTTGCCTGATGGCGGCCACCGCGGCCGCGACCGCTCCGGTTCCGCAGGCTTCGGTAATTCCCACGCCCCGCTCCCAGACCTTCACTTCGATGATGTGACGCTCGCCGGCCCGCAGCCGCACAAATTCGACGTTGGTGCGCCTGGGGAACGCGCGATGGGTTTCGAGAAGCCGACCCCACTTCGCAAGCTCGACTTGCGTTTTGGGCCATGAAAATACGACGGCATGGGGATTACCCACGTTTACGCAAACAGGATGACGGGTTTTAGTACCGAGCCTTACGCCCCGTTTGAGCGCCGCCGGCACGTTAAGAACGCGCGGCACGCCCATTTCGCATTCGATGGCGGCGGACTGCCCTACCGCCTCCAGCGGCCCCAACGCGCGCGCGCTCCGGTCACCCGCCGCGGTTTCAAATACCAGCTCGCGGTCGCTCACCTGCCCCCGGGTCCAGAGGTATAGCGCGGCCGCGCGCAGCCCGTTGCCGCACATTTCGGCCAGCGTGGCATCGGCGTTGAAAATATCGAGTAGGCAATGCACCCGCGCCGAAGATCGCAGCACGAGCAACTGGTCAAAGCCCACGCCCCGCTTGCGGTCGGCGATGGCGCGGATGACTTGAGGCGTGAGCCGCGGCCCATCCACCGCCGCCTGGTCGGGCGCACGCAGGTCGACCAGAACAAAATCATTGCCCAGTCCCTGCAGCTTCGTGAATGGAATAGGCGAATGCGGCTTCATCTTTGAACACGAACTGTCACGATCACCCACGGCTGGCAATCATTTTTTGTTGCTGTCGACGCCGATCTTTCCGCCCTCGCAGGCTGGCGGCACTGGCAGGCCCACCTGGGCGCAGGCGGCGCGATCGCAGAGCGCGCAGCGGCCGTTGGCCTTCGCGTCGTCGGCATCTTTCTTCTTTTGCAGCCTGTCGTCGAAGATGTCATTGCAGGCCGTACTGGCATCGGCCATTTCGCTGGACAGCTTCGAGCAATCATCGTTTGCCGTATCGGCGGCGCAAACCCTTTGCAGATCGGCCTGCAGCCCGTCGAGTTGCGGACCAAAATCAGGCGGAGTCGCGTTGAGACGCCCCGCAGCCGCTTTGCATTTGCTCAGTTTTCTGTTGAAGTCCTCTCTGATCTTTCCCACTCCTTTGGCCAGCTTCTTGTCGCCGGCTTCTTTTTTGCAGGTCGTAGCTAAAGTGTTGAGAGCAATGGCCTGATTCTTAAACTCGGTTTGCTTGCCCGCAAACTCGTTTTTCTTGTCCAGTGCGTCCTTCTTTTTGGCATCGAAGTCGGTGGACTGAAGATCCGGCACGCCCGCCAGACCGGCCAGCTTGCTGTCGAAATCGCCTGGCATCTGGCAGATCGATTCGGAGCTTTTCGGGCAGACGTCACTGAGATTTTGCCCCTTGGGGGTCTTGGTTGGAAAATCCAGGTCCACCGCGCCCAGCACGCCCTTGACCTGTGAGAATTCGGCTTTAGCGATATCCACGCGCCGCTTATACAGGTCGGCAGTCTGCTGCAGCGCTGCCTGAATGTTGTTGTTGGAGTCGGTATGGAACTTTTTCAAGCCTGGGCAACCGCCCGGGCAGCGGCTGTCAGGAAACGTGCCGGAGCCGTTCAGTTTTTTCTCGAGTGCCACGGATGCGCTCTTCAAGTTGCCTGCCACCACGAGGCAGTCGCGAAGGCCCGAGCAGTGCGGCTGG
>JACQAW010000100.1 GCA_016194725.1 Deltaproteobacteria bacterium | reverse complement strand
CCCTGCTCATCGGTGCAGGACTTCTCTGGGCCAGTGCGGCTCGCACTGAAGGGCCGTTCACGCAAATTCGTGAAGTCAGCCCCTTTCAAGAAATCGAGCTCCGCGGCAAACTCACCGCCGAAATCGTCAGGGGCGAAAGCTTCAGCCTGACCCTGGAAGGCGTCCCCGAGTCGGTGAAAAAAACGACAAGTGAAGTCAACGGCGGCCGCCTGGTCGTGGTAGCGGCCCCCGGCGGGTTCGGCAGACGCAACATTCATGCGGTAGTCACGCTGCCTGAACTGAAAGACGTCGCGGTTCTTAACGCCGCCCAGGCTTGGCTCAAAGGCTTCGCCGGGCCGCATCTCAAGATCGCGCTCGACGGCGCCGCCACCGTAACGGCGCAAGGCATCTTCAACAGCTACGACCTTTCGGCAAGCGGCGCCTCGACAGCGCGTCTTGGTCAACTCGAAGCCCGCGTGGCCTACATTCGCATTGATCTGGCCTCGAAGGCCCAGATCGCACCTTTGGATGGACTGCGGGGATCAGTCTCAAACGCTTCGCATGTAATCTACCACGGCGATCGCTCGACTGTGAACGTCGACGTCGATATCGCGTCACGCCTGGAATATCGGAGTGGAAAATGAATTCCCGGCATTACGAAGACACCCTCGCCGCCATTCCAGCCGACTCTTCGATCTGGAACGTAAGCGAGGTGCCCGTAAAGGATTTCTCCTGGCGGGTGTTTCGGCCCGTGGGCGGCCCGCCCGTGCCGCCGCAGGGTTGGAAGCTCCACGTGAGCTGCGCGGCCGAAGAGGTCAACGCACTGGTCTTGGCCGTGATTCCAGTTCTGCTGGAAAAGAGAGCCAGCTTCAAGCTGCCGGCCAGCCTTGCGGGCCTGCAGCGCCTGAACGACGGAATGGGCGGACGCGGGCAGCGCGGAAAAATTGTGACGGTCTACCCGACCGATGACCGGAAGGCGACAGAACTGCTGCGAGCCCTGGACCAGGCGTGGCCGAAATCGCAAGGCCCGCGCGTTTCCGGCGAGGCTCGCCTGCGCCTGGATTCGCCGATTAGCGCGCGCTATGGTGCGTTTGCGGCTCATTTCACTGAAGACGAGTTCGGACGCCCTGAACGCATGGTCATCGACGAGCGCGGCGTGGCGGCGGTGGACAAAAGAGGAGTCGTGACGCGCGACCCTGGTCTTTTGGACTCCGAGCTTCGAGTCTTTGACGAAAACCTCGAGTTCGAGAAAGAGCTCCTCGCCGACGGCGCCGGCTACATTCCGCTACGCCTTCTGCGCCAGGGCACGAAAAAAGTATATGCCGGCATCAAGGTCGCAACCCTCGAGTCGGTCATCATTAAAGCCGCGACGAGCGGCACCCAAGGCGAGAAGCAGCTGCGCAACGAACACCATTTCTTGAAAGTGATCGCCGAACGCCACCCTCAATCAGCCCTCGCCCCGCGCCCCCACGCGTTCATCGCTGGCGCGCCGAGCGTGCTGATACTCGAAGAGGTCGGAGGACGCACCCTGGGCGGCGCCGATCCGATAGCCCAACTTCAGGCACTCCCCGAACTGGCCGAGTGCGTGGCCGCGCTTCATTCCAGCCAAATCGTGCATCGCGACCTGAAGCTCGAAAACGTCGTGCTCAACGCCGGCCGGGTACGCCTCATCGATTTCGATGCGGCAGCACACGTCGGCGACCCGAGCCCGCCGGCTCTGGGCACCCTGAACCACTTCGGCCCTGAGGGAAACGACTCGACGGCCAATACCAGCTACGATGTTTTTTCGCTCGGAGTTTGCATCGCGCACGTTCTTTTGCAGTGGAATCCGGGTATGCTGCCCCCTGGGCTGGAATGCCTCGAGAGCCTGCTGCGGTTTCGCCGCATCCCTGAGACCCTGATCACGTTGATACGCGCCTGCCTTGCGGCCGACCCGGCTGCCCGCCCGAAGGCCGGCGACGTCGCAATTCGGCTGCGTGAGCAGCTGGCGTGTCTCAAAGCCCAAGATTTAATGCATTTCGTTCCCGCGATTCAGTCTACCCATCTCGCTACCGGTTCTGAGGCTCTCGCGCTGCAGGCCGGCCGCGCTTCGCGAAAATATCTGGAAACGGGATCGCCGGGCGGATGGCGCAACGAGCACATGACCCCCGATTATATTTACGAAGGCGTGAACCTGGGTGCTGCGGGAATCGTACTCGGTCTAATGAGCCTGGACAAAGCCACCGGGCAGCGCGAATTTTCACGCGATATTGCCGCGGGTGCAGCTTGGCTTGCCGGACGTACACCGCAGACCCAGTCGCATGGGCTTTTCACGGGTAACGCCGGCGTCGCACTGACGTTGGCGGTAACGGGTAAGCGCATGAATGACGAAAATCTGCTAGCAGCGGCGCGCGTACGAATGAACGCGGCTCTCGCGGGCGGCGTTGAGATCGATCTGTTTTCAGGAAAGGCAGGTGTCCTCTATGCAGCAACCGCCATGGCTGAAATTCTTGGCGAGGACCAGCTTCTCGGTCATGCGGCTCCGATCGTGGAGCATTTTCTTGCGACGGCCGAAGTATCGCAAGGAGTGCTCGGCTGGCGCAGCTCGGGCACGCTTGATGAGGTTCGCGAGATCTTCACCGGTCCGGCCCATGGCGCAGCGGGCATCGCGACCGCGTTAGTAATGTGGGCAAAAGCCACCGGAGAAAAAGAAGTCGAAAATTTCTCGGTAACCGTTCTCAAAAGCATCTGGGCGAACGCACGCACGGATGATCGCACGACGCTGCGGCGCTTTGTTTCCAGGCATTCGCCAGATGGTTTCCGGCGCGCCTGGTGCCACGGGGCCGCCGGCCATCTGTGGAGCATCCTGCTTGTCTACGGCGATGACCCGCGCTTCAAAACCGAAATCGATGAAATCGCGGCACTCCTGACGCCGCCTGCGCCACTGGGCAACCCGACCTATTGTCACGGGTTCGCAGGTGAGCTGGAGCTGTGGCGCATGCTAGGCCAGGTCGAAAGGCACCGCGGCCTTGCCGCGCGAAAAGCCCGCGAGACCGCGGACCTGCTTCACCTCTTGGCGTCAACCCATGATGGGCACTTGATGTGGCATTCCGAGGAGCCGATCACCTTCACACCCGATCTTTGGGTAGGCTTTACCGGCCCGGCGTCGGCCCTGGCGCTTTGGCAGGCCGGCCGCAGCGAGGCTCTGCTTTCGGTGGCTTGGCTCAAAGAGCTCGCTCAACCTTGTACCTCGATGGGAATAGCATCGAGCAGAGACTTTGGAATGACGGGAACGCCAAATTTTTCGCAGCGGGACCTAAGCTGCGCTTCATCAGCATGACCCGTCACGAGAAACGACGTTTCGGCGATTCCAAGCCGTTCGATCAGATCCAACCCGGTAGCCGGCTGATTTTTGAACTCATAGTCGCAAAGGTAAACGGCGCGTACTCCCAGGTTCGAGCGAAACCAGGCTAGCACCTCATTGGGATTTTTTGCGTGATGGCGTCTTGCCGCCGCGACTCCTGCCGCGTCAAGGCGCCGACGCCAAAGACCATGGACAGCCTCATCATCATCGGCAATCACGACCGCAACGTTTTCCGGAATTTTAAGCTCGCGGGCAAACCACATGGGCGGATCGGTCACGGCCAGCTCGAAGGCTATCGTCGTTCCGGCGTCGACTTCGCTCTTGATCGTGAGCTGTCCGCCCCAGGACGCAAGCGTCGTCGAGGCGTGAGACAGCCCGAGCCCGCTTCCGCCCACCTTGCCGACCGTCAACCCACGTTCTCCGAGCAGCGGCAGCAGCTCGGCCGGAATGCCGCGTCCGGTGTCACGCACCTCAATCCGGGCCGTGGAAGCATGCGCGGTCAAAGCGACGACGATACGTCCCGGTCCGGCAATGGCTTCAGCGGCGTTGTTCACGAGATTCGATACGATCCTCTCAAGCTCGACCGGAACAATGGCGCAGAAAAGTGCGTAGGTGCCGGAACCTTGCTCAAGTTTGAGCTCGAGCCCGGGCCGGTCGCGGAACTGGCTGAGCTTTTGCGAAAGCACCTTCTCGAGCAGCAGCGGCAGGGATTCCGCCGAGCAAAGATCGCGCTGCTGACTTTCCGTTGACCGAACGGAATGAAGCTCACGATTTTTTTCAAGCAGCCCTTGGGTGATTTCCTGGATCGACCGGATCGCGCCGCGGACGAGCTTGCGCGATGCTTCAGTCGACTGCGGGCCATCCAGCGCGGCATTGAGCGAAAGTAGCGGCGATCGGATGTCGTGAGCGAGCTGGCTTGCGAACTCGCCCAGCGATGCGGAGGCGTAGGCCTTCTGCAGCGAGCTCTGCTGCGTTTCGATCGCCTCATGCAGCTTGAGCATGCGGCTGCGAAGCAGGTCGAATTCCCGGATCGAGTCCGGATCGGATTCGGCCTTCAGCCGTTTGATCAGCGCCTCATTCGCACCGACTTGCCCGGCCGACTGCTCGAGCATCTGCCGCATGCGTTGAATCGGGCGCGAGAGCCTTTTCGAAAGAAAGAGGGTAGCCGGCAGCCCGACCAGAAATTCGAGCCCGAAAAGCAGCAAGGCCAGGCGAATCGCGTCGGAGCGGGCGTTTCTCACGGCCTCCGCTTCCGATATAGCCACCATCAAAGTGCCGATCTTCTCGGACGTCGAGTGGTCAAAGATGGGAATGCCCAGGCGAACGATGCGGTCTCCGCGGGCGATCTTGAGCTGCTCTGAGAGCTCGCCGTCGGCGGATGCCCGAAAATCCATGGTGAAATCGCCGCCATCGGCTGCGGACCTGTTCGAGAGACCCGGCTCCCAGGCATGGCAGCAGGGCCCATAAGACTTCGTCCCAGCGCTCGTTGCGATGATGCGGCCACTGCGATCAACCACATAGCTGTAAAGGATCGGGTGGACGGCGCTCAGGCGGCGGAGCGCATCCTCGACGAACACGATGTTTTCGCCGCGAAAATTGATCGCGATCGATTCATTGCCGATGAAGCGGGCGAAGTGCCGGATGGTCTCGATCGATTTTTGGAGATCCTGCTCACTCTGCCAATGATAGAGCGTGAAGGCCGACGCGCTGGCCACCAGGGCACCCACCCCGAGAAGTCGCAGAGCCAGATGTGCGCGGAACGTCCGCGAAGCCCTGGCGCTCATGGGGCCCGATCGATTCTGAAAACGAAATAGAGAAGATCGTCCGGAGCGTATTCCCCATGAACGGCGGCTCGTTCCGGCTTGACCAGGATGAAGGGGCCACCGCAGTCGACCGGAATCCCTTTCGGCGCACTGGCCCTGAGCAGCCGAAAGCCCTTCGAGGGCAAGACGGACTTCGCATCGTTGTACAAGTTCTTGACCTCGATTGTAGCGGCTCCCTGCAGGCCTGGAACCCGTGATAACGGCAACTCGACAACGGGCGGACACGGTCGATCAGTGACTCTCGTGATGGACGGCGGCACGTAGCGCACGGATGCCAAAGCCTTTCCCACTTTGGCCATCGAAATCTGCCGTTTTCCAACGCTCAGGCTATCCGGCAGATCTCCGACGATCACCGCGCGGACGTACCAGGCCCAGAAATCCGATTTCCTGCGAAAAATCTCCGGAACTGCCGCGGTTTCCTCGGTTGGAAAGACGATCTGCTGCTCGCCCAACTGCGGAGTAAGCGCCTGGGAGTCCCGCCGTAACGCCAGAATCGCGGAATAGTTTCGGATGACCTCGGACGGCATCATGGCCACGTAGCCGTCCGAGCCGATCGCGTACACATAGCGGGCGGTTTCGAGGCCGGATCCGCGTAAAATCGTTCTAAGCTCTGGTCCTTCGAACATGAGAATTTTGTGATCCGGATTGACCAGGCGATGAGGCGGCACCGAGCGGATTTTGATCCAGGACTTTGCCAGCACGTCTTTGCCGAGCTCGCGCAGAACCAGTTTTGAGTGGCTTTGGTAAAATACGCGTATTGGGTGCGGCAGTTCATCGGCCCGGCAGGGCGTCAACATGAGGGTCAGGATTAGAGCCAGTTTAGATGTCTTCATTTTCCCGCCATTCACGAAGTGCATATATAAGCACATTCATAACATCTTGAAATATCGATTGGAACTGAAGAAACGTTGGTCAGTGACCAAGACAGCAGCTCGTCAGCCGCGCGCTGCTTAAAATTAATCGCGGGATTTCGTGGGTTTTCGCGAGCTTTACGAGGCGCACTTCTTGCTCTTTATAAGGCACGAGGGAGACACGCGTGCGCCCGATTTCAAGCATACTTATCTTGCTGATTTTTGCCCTAGCCCCGCCCTGCGCGCGTGCCTATGCCGACTGCACCAACCCAGATGAAGCGCGCGATCTCGCCGCCTGCTTCGCGGGTCCGCGTCCGGCGTACCTCGTGGCTTTTCGCTATAGCAAGCTTTCGGCCGCCGAGATGAGCACGGCCGTGGACGACGCCTGCCGCGAATTCAATGACGACGAGATGCAGGCAGCTCCCAGTATTCTCTCGAAAATTGGAACGGTAATACTGGACACCGTAGCGGCACCCATCGCCTCTGAAATTCCGACAGTGCTGGGCGACATGTTCGGAAGCAGCACAGTCGTAAAAGCGTACGAAGCGCGCCTGGCCGAGATTGGAAAGATTCGCGACCGGTACGTACGAATTCGCGAAGTATACGAGCTGGCCATCGCCTCGCAGGGCGCTTACGACAAAGAAAATTCCGCCATACAGTTCGACACGCCAAGCGCCGTACTCGAAAACGCCAAAGCCGGCCGTCCTGGCGGCCAATGCCGCGATTTTGCCAAGCTGCTCGAGTGGAGTCTTTTGCATGTAAACCGCTCGCCCACGCTTTCCGAGGAGTATCGAAAGTGGGGAGCATTGGACGAGGACAGCTTTTCGGTTACCCGCGTGAACGACGCCGGCCACGGGCACGCGTGGGTAGACGTGCTGCTGCCCGTAGGCGTTGGTGACAAGCAGGTGTTTCACCGTCTGAGCCTGGAGCCGACCAATCATAAAGAGCATTACGTGCCCCTGTTCCAGCGGCGCTTGGGCTTATCGAAAGAGGAACTCGACCGTTATCACGACGAATGCGTAGTCGTTCGCAAGTGTGCGGACGCAGTCGCCCTCAAGCATCTGCCCACAGCCAAGAGCATCCAGCCGGCGCCGGCATCGGGAAGCTGCTCGAACTGAAATAGCGGAAATATTTACAGTGGTAGCATCGCAATTCTCTCGTGGCGAATATATTCAATTTTTTAAAAATATCTCGACCGCGAAGGCAAGCCGCGACCTTGCAGTAGTTTATGCAGCCGTTTTTTCCGGCCTTTCCCAAACACGATCTTCAATGCATTTGTTCACATAAGCCAGATGCCTGCGCTCGTCGCCGCGGTTTTTTTCGATAACCGCTCTGATGTCTTGCGGAAGCTGCAACTCAAGTGCTTTGTCGTAGCTTTTATTCGTAAGCTCCTCGTTGCTCTTCATGGCCTTAAGGGCCGACTCGTTGCTGATCATGCTTCGAACTGCCGTAAAACCCTGAATGAGAAACCCTTTGAAGTCAGGCGTCCTTTTGGGCGGCTTGCCCCCCATTCGTTCGACGAATGGCGAAAGTTCAACGATATGTCTTTCGTGGTCGCCACGAAAAACGGTCAGCTGCTCTTTGACATCCGGCAAATCAATTCGGTCAATGGCAGCCGTGTAGGCATGAACAGCATCGATGTCCAGCTGAGCCAGTGAGTCGAGCTGCTTTAAGAGGTCCTTGGAATCAACCATAACATTCTCCTTTCGCTCTGGAGGAGTGCCAAAAACGCGCCAAGTCTAGCGTATCCAGTCTACTAGCCTGTATGTTGCAGCTTTTCGTAGGTAGCTATGAAAACGATAGCCCATAAGAAGAAGCGAGGCACCCCGATTAACCGCTGGTCCGCTCAGGTTATGGCGCGCAGTAACGCGCTCGACTTGGAAGAAGGCGTATTTTCGCGTGATGATCCACGCAAGATTGCCCAGTCGCTGAAGCGATCAGCCGATCGAAGCAGTAGACGCAAATCCACGCCGTTCCATTCGGCCATGTCGATGCTCAACTTTCACATCAACCGCTCGGGCAGAAATCTGAGCGCCTCACGCCGCTCGGTACTGAACCGGGCAAAAGACGAGCTTCGGAGGCTCTACGGCAGAGCCAAGGCCAGTTAGGTTATTTTCATGATTTGGGCAATGTCTTTGGGCTCAACTGTCCGACCGTCCCGAGTCACGAATGCGCGGGTAAGCTCGGCTCCAAAAAACACGATTGCCGACGAAAAATAGACCCAGACCAATACGATAATGAGCGAGCCGGCGGCACCAAAGCTTGATGCCAGGCTGCTTTTTCCCAGGTAAATTCCAATGAAAAGCTTTCCTACGCTAAACAGAAATGCCGTTAACGCGGCACCGATCCAAACGTCACGCCACTCCAGTGCATGTATTTTCCGATCGCTGCCAGAGTGGCGCTGACCACAAGCGACACAAGTAATATAAACGCAGTGACGGCGATCAACGAAAACGAAAGGAGCCGCTGCCTGAACAGGCTTTTAAGGCCACACCCTGGTTTGGGTCGCACCTTCCAGATAAGGTTCAGCGAATCCTGCAGCTCAGCGAACACTCCAGAGGCACCCAGAAGCAAGGCAGCGAAGCCCAGGATGCCGGCAAGGCGGCTCGAACCAGGGTTCTGAGCCGCGCTTTGGACCAACGCGGCCACGGCAGCTGCCCCGTTTGAGCCGATAAGGTCATTTATCGCGGAAAAGATTTCGCTTTGGCTCGTCTGCTTGCCAAAAAACAAACCGGCCACGCTTATTGCGATCAGAAGCAATGGGGCAAGGGAAAACGCCGTATAGTAAGCCAGCGCGGCAGCGAGAGTCAGCGCACGGTCCTCAAACCAGCCATTCGCGGCTCGTTTCAATAGCGTCACGCTGAAGGGTTTCATACCGAATCAGGCCGACTTTCCGAGCCACTCCGGATGTTTCGCGGTGGTATCGAAATGGTCGGTAGTCTTGAAAAGCTCAAACTCTCCGCTTCGAGCAGCCTTTGCTGTTTTTGCGAGTAACGCGTTGGTGTGAGTTAGGGTGAGGGGGCGATAGCTTTTTACCGCCTCAAAGGCCTGATCGAGGATCTTCATGCTATCGATACCCGTAATCACGGTCGCGACGGGCCGGCTCATCGAATAATGCAGGCACTCGATTGGCGTGACCACGCCACTTTTGAGGATAACATCGCTGCCCATCGACTTCATCGCCAATAGCGCGATGCCTTTATGTAAAAGCACGGGTAACACCTGGTGCTCAAAACTTCGAAAGTGCGCATCCATGACATTGATAGGCATCTGCACCGTATCGAAGTAAAATGCGTGCCGGTCTGCGATCTCAAGCATTCTGAGGTGAACAAGCGGGTCCTTATGGCCAGTGAAACCCAGGAAACGAATCTTACCAGCCTTCTTTGCCTCCAGCATCGCCTCGCTTGCGCCACCCTCGGCGAAAATACGGTCGGGGTCTTCCATGCGAATAATTTCGTGAAACTGCATCAGATCGACATAGTCGGTCTTTAGCCGCTGGAGTGACTCGTCAATTTGCCGGCCTGCTTCTTGTTTGGTACGAGCATCGATCTTCGTCATCAAGAACTCTTTTTTTCGATAACCTTCGCCAAGAGCCTTGCCCATGAACTTTCAATAAGATTAAAATTCATTTCTATTCTCTCAAGCAAACAATGTGCTCAGCGTGCAGCCCGCAACTGACGCACGCCGCGGAGTTCCAAATCCTCGATGGGAACCGTGGGCTCAGGCGTCGTTAGCGGCGCAGGCGGTAACTCTGGTATCGGCAAATCGATATGCGGGGGTTTGGGCGGCTCAATTTCGGGAGCCTCGGGCTTTGGACGCTTGGGCTCATCATGCTGCATGGCGGGTAGCCTCTCGCCTTCTATCGGAGCTCAAGCGGTCGTTAATCAAATCCGAAACAGAAGCCTGGCAAAGCATAGTACGCGGTATTGCTGCAATGAGTTTGCCAAATCACTTAGCGAACAGCCACGCGACCAGCCCAGCCATCTCTTCGGTATCTTTTCGGCAATAATCCAATAGTGCGGCGCGCAGCCCGGCCCGTCGCGCGCCACTCACCGCATCGCTACCGAAAACCATTTCCGAAAAAGCAATCTGCGCCGCCTGCCCATCGCCAACAACAAGGCCTTCATATCCAGCCTTCGCCCCAAGCAAGGCGGGTGCGACCGACTTGATGCTAAAACTGCCCATAAACTCCGCATCGTAAACAAAAGACCGAAAAATCGGCAAAGGATCAACTAACCTGTCCACAACTGTGGATAATTTCTTTGCGTGCTCAGGAAACAATTCCGAAAGCTCATTCAAAACTCGAGCTTCAAACCCCTGATTGTAAGCCACCACGCTACCCTTTGAGCCAATGGCTTTTACAAGAGCCGCAGCCAACGGCGCGCGAGGGTCACCCGCGTCGCCATGCAAATATGCCGCAACCTCGCGAAC
>JACQAW010000006.1 GCA_016194725.1 Deltaproteobacteria bacterium | reverse complement strand
GCCGGCCGCATGCCGGGCCACATGAACGTGCTGCTGGCCGAGGCCAACGTGCCCTACCCCAAGCTCATCGACATGGAAGAGATCAACGCCGAGTTCGCGCAGTCCGATGTTGCCCTGGTCATAGGCGCCAACGACGTCGTGAATCCGGCCGCCCGCACCGATACCTCGAGCCCAATTTACGGAATGCCGATTTTGGATGCCGATAAATCAAAGAATATCATCGTCATGAAACGCGGAAAAGGCGTTGGCTTTGCGGGCATCGAGAACAACCTCTTCTTCGACCCCAAAACGCGGATGCTTTTTGGCGACGCCAAAAAAACGCTGCAGGAACTGGTCAGCGAAGTAAAAGCGCTCTAAGCGACCGCGCCGCTGGCCTGTGGCCTGTGACCCGTAAACGGTGAACTGTACCGGTTCCGGCGCCGGTACCTGCAGCTATACCCGTACCGGCTCCCGAGCACTGGCCCAACTTGAGATTTGGCATTTCGCAGCCCAATGCCAAATCCCAAATTGGGCCAGTGTCGACCTTACAGTGAAGTCACAAGGTGACTGGCCACACTTTGGACTTTGGACTTGATGATATTGGCCCCGCGAAAATCCAAAGTCCAAAATATGGCCAGTAGCTAATGAGGTGTTGGGTATTGGCTCGATCGCTTAAAAGTATCAGTGTCGGTCCCAATTCGGGTTCAGGTACGGGCACTGGTGGGGCACTGGTTCCGGCACCGGAACCGGTACAGTTCACCGCTCACCGTTCACCGTTTACGGGTCACCGGCATTTGTGTCTGCTGCCATTCTCCTCTACACTAAAGCTAACGATGCCAACCCTCGACGCCAATGCGACTGATTTCGATCTCATCATTCTTGGTGGCGGGCCGGCCGGTTACAGCGCGGCGATCAAAGGTTCACTTCAGGGGTTTCGGGTCGCGCTGGTGGAGCAGGGCCGAATTGGCGGCGCTTGCATCAACCGCGGCTGTATTCCCACCAAGGCGCTATGGGGTACTGCGGTTGCGTTGCAGCGGTTGAAAGACCTCAAAGCCCATGGCATCAAGTCGTCCGGAAAATTCTCTTTTGATTTCGCGGTCGCCTCCAAGCGCCAGTTCGAAATCATGGACGAGATGGTCAGTACGATCAGGGCGCGCATGATCAAGCTTGGCGTTCGCATTTTTTCGGCGCGCGGCACGATTTCCAAGCATGACCCGACTTCTAAGGCCGCGAACTTCACCGTCGCGCTGGAATCCGACGACAAAACGGCGCATTCGCTGACCTCGCGCTTTGTGCTCGTGGCTACCGGATCGCGCCCCGCCGAAAGCCCGGTGCTGATTGCGGACCACAAGCTCGTGGTCACCACTGACGACATCGTGCTGTTCGAAAAACTGCCAAAGCGGCTCGCCATCGTGGGAGGCGGCGTCGTTGCCTGCGAGTTTGCCAGCATTTTAAATAAATTCGGCGTTAAGGTTCACCTGCTCGAACATTCGTCGCAGGTTTTGTCGGCCATGGACCAGGAGGTGGTTTCGAAGCTGATGGAGTACTTTGACGAAGATGGAGTCAAGGTGCTGACCAACACCAAGGTTCAAATCTTGGCCAAACTTCGCTCTGGCATCAAGCTGACGCTCGACACCAACGGCACGCATTCCGATTTGACAGTGGACTGCGTGCTGCTGGCCATCGGCCGCAAACCCAACTCCGAGCACCTGGGGCTGGAAACGGTCGGCGCCCAGGTGTCCCCGCGCGGCCACATTCTGGTCGACGAGAAAAACGAAACCAGGTGCAGGGGGCTTTACGCGGCAGGCGACGTGGTTGGCGGGCAAACGCTGGCGCATAAAGCCTGGTACGACGCCATCATCGCCCTGCGCGCCATGAGCGGCGAGGAATGTCGCACCAACTACGACACCGTGCCGGGCGCCATCTTCACCATTCCCGAAATGGCCGCGGTGGGCCTGCAGCCCGACCAGGCACGCCAGCGCGGCCTCAAGGTATCGATTGGAAAATTCGAGTACGCCGAAAATGCGCAGGCCATGTGCACGGGCAAGATCCGAGGCATGGTCAAAGCCGTCATCGAGCGCGACACCGGCAAGGTGGTGGGCTGCACCATCCTGGGCCACGACGCCAGCAACCTGATCTCAGAAGTCGCTCTGGCCATGCACGCCGGCCTGACCGCCAAGGACATCGGCGACACGATTCACCCCCACCCAACCCTGTCTGAAATGGTCTGGGAATCCTTTCTCGACACCCAAGGCCTTTCGGTTCATAAGAAGTAATATGGCAAATGTCGAACTGAGCCCCGCAAAGCTGACCACCTGGCGTAAAATAGCCCTGGGTTCGTGGCATGGCGGCGGCGACCCCAGCGTCTATGGCGTCATCGATATCGATGTGACAAAAATTCTCGCGCACCAGAAAAGCTGGAGTGCCCGCAATGGCGGAAAAAAACCGCCCAATTTCACCGCGCTGGTCTCCAAGGCCGCGGCCAGCACCCTGCACCAGTACCCCGAGCTCAATGGCCTGATTCGCTGGGGGCGCATTTACCTTCGCAAGAACGTCGCGGTTTTTCTGCAGGCGGCAGTGGATGACGCCGGCAAGGACCTGTCTGGCTTCGTCATCTACGACGCCGAAACAAAAACGATTGAGCAGTTCGTCGACGAAATTGCCAGCAAGGCGCGCGCGGTACGCGAAGACAAAGACCTGGCGTTCAAAAAGGCCAAGGCGAACTTCAAACACCTGCCCGCTTTTGTGATGCGTCACGTGCTGAATCTGACGAGCTTTCTGCTCTACACGCTGAACCTGGATATGCGCTGGGCCGGGCTGCCCAAGGACCCGTTTGGCAGCATCATGGTTACCAGCGTCGGCGGCCTGGGAGTCGACGAGGCTTTCGCCCCGCTGGTCGCCTACAGCCGCGTTCCTGTTTTGCTGGCCGTGGGCGCCGTGCGTGACCGGGCCGTGGTCATCGACGGCAAAATCGCGATTGCTCCCGTTCTGAAAATCTGCGTCACGTTCGACCACCGTTTCGTCGATGGCGTTTACGGGTCGCGAATGATCAAAGCCCTGCGCCGCCTGCTCGAAACCGATGCGGGATTGGACGAATTGGGCCTGAAATGAAGCTGGGGCTCGCCTTCGCATTGGCTGCGGCAATCGCGGCAGCCTCGGTGAAGCCGCCTTACGTTCTTCGTGGTGACGAGGTTGAGCTGAAGTACAAGGCGTATACCCGCAAGCTCGCGCACGGCTATGAGGTCTTGAAAAAATACCTAAAAGCCCAGGCCCCGGACCTCTACAAAAAACTTTCTCCCGAGCCGCCCAAGCCCGTGCCCTATGGCTACCAGCTGCTGCCGCTGCTGACCCGGGACGCGCCGTTTGCCGAGCGCCGCGATACTCCCCGCGCGACCTCAACGCCGTACACCTGGGAGCGCACGGCGCTTTTCATCGACTGGGAAATTCCGAAAATCGAAGAGCTTGAAGAGCAGCTCAAGGGCGCCCAGAAAGTGGCGCTCAAAGACCGACGTTCGATTTACGAGCGCTGGACCCGGGAATACCCCGAGCTCGAAAACAATCAGCATCTGGTTGACCACCATATTCAGTACAACCGCTTCTGGCAGCGCACGATTGCCGAGGACCGCCCGCGCTTCGATCGCCTGACTCGCCTGCACGATATGGTGTTGCAACGCCAAGCCCTGCTGGACGCGATGAATTCGAAATCCGAGCCTGAGTTTCGGCGCAACATCATGCAGGTCGACGGCATCGACCACGACAAGCCGCGCGCGATGCTGGAAGACGACATGGCAAAACTTGAAAAGCGAATGGCCAATACCATCCATTCCCAGAACATGGACATCACGCCGCCCGTTTTTCTGAAGCTCGACCACGGCAAGCCCCATGTCTGGAAAATCACGGTGCCCGTGTGCACCGACATTACGGACTCCAAGTTTCTGGCGGCGTCGAAAGAAGCCATCGAACGAATCTGGAACGTGGATGACCGCGAGAACATGTACAAGATGACTCTCGTTTGGCGGCTGACGCCGGCAGCGGCGCTTTATCGCCACAGCAGGATGCCCGCGCGGGGCGCGCATATTGACGTGAAAGCCCATGCCACCAAGTTTCCCCACGACTGCGCGGTGCTGACCACCGGAATCAACTCGACGTATGCCATTCCCGGCGAATACATCGCGCTGGGGCCCCAGCCCATCTCGCACAATGTGCTGGCCCACGAGTTCGGCCATCTACTGGGCTTTATCGACGGCTACTTTCGCGGCTATCGCGACCTGGGCGCAAAGGGGTTTGAGGTTCTCGAGGTCGTGCCCGACCCCGACGACATCATGTGCACGCCCGGCATCGGGCATGTGCGTCCGCATCATTACATGCGCCTTTTCGAAAACTCGAAGCATAAATAACACCCGAACTGCGCGTTGTCCCATCGGTATTCGGTGCTGGAAATCAAGCAGGGTGCCCCAGGCTGCCTCTGCTACAATAGAGGCACACTTGCGGCCGGGGGGGTTGCGATGTTTGCCGTCGAGCTCAATAGCGCTTCGAAAAGTTTTTCCTTCAACCAGGTCATCAAAGACCTGTCGCTTTCGCTTGAAAAGGGGCGCTTCTACGCGCTGCTGGGCCAGAACGGCGCCGGCAAATCGACTCTCATCAAGCTGCTCATGCGGTACTCGGTTCTGACCTCGGGCAGCGGGCGGGTGTTGGGAGTGCCGCTGGATGAAGACAGCGATCGGCTGGGTCGCATGGTGGCATATGTGTCAGAAGACATCGATTACGTGCTGCCCATCACGATTTCAGAATTTTTTGCATTTTACCGCGCCCTGCACCCGCGCTGGAACCAGGATGAGTTTGATGCCAATCTCAAAGCTTTGAGCATCAATCCGACGAAAACGTTTGCCGAACTTTCACGCGGCCAGAAAATGCAGGTGGCCCTGTCGGCGGCGTTGGCCACCCGCTGCGAGCTGCTGCTGCTCGACGAAATCACCGCCGTGCTGGACGCCTTCGCGCGCAGCCATTTTCTCAAGATTCTAAGAAACCGCGTCGACGCCGGCGGCACCGTGCTGCTCTCAACCAATATGGTCACCGAGGTGCACGAGTTCGCAACCGACGTGGTGCTGCTGGCCGACGGCCGCACGCACCTGGTCGCACCCGTGGCCGAGGTGGGCAGCCATTTCAGAAAGCTGCGCCAACCTAAAGGCGTGCAGCATCCGATCTTCGCCGACCCCGACTGCATGGAAATTGGTTTGAATTCAGATGGCTCGGTTTCCTTCATCATGAATCTGGAATGTGCCGCGCGCTATACGATTTCACCCGAGCTGCTGGACCGACGCAAAGTAACGCTGTCGGACGCGTTCATCTATTACACGAAATCACGTACTTCAGCAGGCAAGCCATCCTGTGCTTTGGGCTCGAGCCCATGGGCGTGCCGCGCGGCTGGATGGCGATTGCGATGGTGTATGTGGCAGGCATGCTGGGATTTTACATTCCGACGAATCATTTTCAGCAAAATCTGTCCTGGCTGCTGGCTCAGCCCGTATCGCGGGTACGCCTTGCCGCCACGAAGTATCTGGTTACGCTAAGCTCGGTGGTCGCCTACACCGGCAGCAACTTGCTGCTGGCCCTGGCGATCATTATTCAAAAACATTGGGCCGAGATCAACGTGCTCGAGTGGTTTCGGGTCAAGTGGCCTATTCTCTTGAAACTGTGGCCGCACACCACCTGGCCGTCGCTTACCGTAACCATGCTGGGCACAGCCTTCGTGGCGTTCACTGTCATCAACTGCCTTTTACTGGTTTGTCACGACCCCAAAGCCCTGCTTCTTTGGAAGCGCCTGCGGGTGCAGAAATCGGCGCGCAGGCTTTGTCTTCAAGACTATAAGCGGATTCTTTGGGCCGCAGGCATGATTGCGATTGTTCTCTTCGTCGGCCATCGGGCAAGCGCCTATCTGCTTACACCGTTGGTCGTCAACGGTGCCTTCATTCTCGCATTCGGTCTTGGCGGCATTTTATGGACCGCGCATTCCCTGGCGGTTCCAAAGCCCCAAAGGCGGCGCTGGGCTTTGGTTGCGGCCAGCGTCAGCCTGGCCCAGATTGCCATTTTATTCGCGGTAGCCCTGCAGCACGTCAATACGGGCAACACCAACCAGCGCATCGCCGCCCTCGAGTATCTTGAAGTCTACGCGCCAAAGCTTAGTGAAGAGACTTTCGGAATACTGCTTGAGCGCGCGATGCAGCCAGAAGAAATTCGGCGCCTGACCAGGCTTTATCAGACCGCCTACGGCGACCCCGAAAGACGCGTGGTGCAAAATCAAACCTCGATTCGGCTCGAACGCATCGTGCGGGTTCAGGACAATGCCTCTTCGGTGCTCGCAGCTATTGCCACTTTTGATGCTGGCAAGCTCAGCGTTCGCGACGTCGAAACGATCTGGGAACACCTTCCGGTACGCATGGGCAGCAATGACTTCTACTCCACCACCTATGAGTTATTGCAGGCTCGCATCAGCGAGGACGAGTTAGCAGGCATGATGGAGTCCGGAAACTACGCTATGACGCGCTATGCTTTGATTCGCGCCCGCTTTGACCGGCCGGCCCGCTTCATACCGTTGATCAAAGAGCGTATCACCAGCCTGCCCGACCGCCTGAAGTGGGAGGCGCTGACCACGATGGCTATTCTGACCGGCAAGGACAGTCCGCGCTTCGAAGAGTACGTGACGCTCACCCGCAGCCCGGCTACGGTAGGTGGAATGCGTGAAATCGACTGCCACGACTACCAGCTCAAAAATTTCAAGCTCGTCACTGCCGAAGATGCTCCGATGCTGAACTCCTGTGCCCGGCAACGCGCCCGAAACATCTCGGGCCAGCTGGCTCAGCAAGTCGACGCCTTGGGCTGGATCCAGGGCGCGCAGGAGCCGGGTTCGCAGGGAGCTCTAAGAAGAGTATTTTCAAAATGAAGCCGTGGCAACTGCTGGCCGAAGCGCGCACCCCCGAGGGAAATTTAATGACGCTCACCTGCCGCGGCGGCGAATACCTTATTCTGGCCGACGGCAAACCGCTCATGGGCAGCAAGATGAAGGGCTCGGAAGAAGCGCTGGCCACTTTGGGCTGCGCGCGCGCGCGCGCGCTCGAAGAACCCTGCGTGCTGGTAGGCGGCTTGGGAATGGGATTCACCCTGCGTGCGACGCTCGATACGTTACCCGCTCAGGCGAAGGTGGTCATCGCCGAACTGATGCCTGCGGTGGTGGAATGGAACCGCGCCGAGCTGGGCGAGCTTGCCGGGCGCCCGCTGAGCGACAAACGCGTCGAGGTGCGGGTCGGAGACGTGGCTGGGGTTTTGCGCGACAACTCCGGGCGCTTCGATGCCGTG
The DNA here is from genome assembly GCA_016194725.1 of Deltaproteobacteria bacterium. GTDB lineage: Bacteria > Bdellovibrionota > UBA1018 > UBA1018 > UBA923 > JACQAX01. Next base: position 7,284 of record JACQAW010000006.1, on the reverse strand, counting down.
CTTCTGGACGTCGACAACGGCCCGATCGCATTTACGCAGACAGCAAACAACAGTTTGTATAGCAATGAAGGGCTCACCATCGCGCGCGCGGCGCTGAAGCCGCGGGGCGTGCTGGCCGTGTGGTCGGCGTGGGGTGACCGCAAATTCGAACACCGCCTGCGCTACCTTGGCTTCGAAGTCGAAACGCACAACGTGCGGGCCCGGCTGCGCGAAGGGGGCCCACGCCACGTGATCTTCGTGGGAAGCCTCTAGGGGCTTGCAGGACGCCGAAAGCTATTTACTTGAGCCGGCAATTCAATATCCTATTCCCTATGCAAAAACTCACCTGCCTTCTACTTCTACTCTTTTCCGCCACACCGGCCCTGGCTCATCCGTTCGATGACCTGTCGGCCACCGAGGTCGCGGCCGCCGTCAAGGTGCTGCACGACTCCGGGCGCTTTTCAGACGAGGTGCGTTTTCCCGTCGTAAAACGGCAGGAGCCGAAAAAACGGGAATGGCTGGCGGGCACCATCCAGAGCCAGAACCAGCGCCAGGCCTTTCTGGTGGTCTTTGACTTCAAAACTTCGATGCTGAGCGAGGTCGTGGTTGACCTGAATAGAAAACAAATTCTGTCCACGAAAGAGCTGCCCGGCTTAAAGCCGCCGCTGCTGCTCGAGGAATACGACCGGGCCCGGGTCATCGCCCGCGCCGATGCGCGCTGGCAAAACGCCATGAAGCGCCGCGGATTCACCAACCTCGAAGAGGTTTTTCTGGACATGTGGGCCCCGGGGCTCATTGGCCGCGATGAAGTCAAGCCGGGCCAGCGCCTGCTTCGCGGAGTGTCTTACAAAAAAGAAGGCAAGAATGTTTACGGTCGACCCATCGATGGCGTGATTGTCACGGTCGACCTGAGCACCAAAAAAGTCGTCAGCGTGTGGGACCAGGACAGCCCACCCGTGGCCGCGGGCTCCAAAAACCTGGGTCTCGAAGGCCGGCAGCCGGACCCGCCACTCAAGCGCCTGGAATCCAAAATGCCCGAGGGCGCCTCGTTCAAGATCGAGGGCCAGGAGATCAGCTGGAGCCATTGGAAGTTTCGCTACAGCATGGATCCCATGCAGGGGCTGCAGCTGTTTCACGTGCGGTTCGCTGACAGCGAGAAAGAACGTTCGATCATTTACAAAATAGCGCTGGCCGACATGCTCGTGCCTTACGGCGACGGCGACAAGACCTGGTCGTTTCGCAGCGCCTTTGACGTGGGCGAATATGGCCTGGGCAAAACCCTTCATCCCTTGACGGGCGGCCAGGACGTACCTTCATACGCCACGCTGCTGGATACGGTGATTGCCGACGATCTGGGTCATGAGGCCCTCGTCATCAAGGGCCTGGCGGTCTATGAACGCGATGGCGGTATTTTGTGGAAGCATCGCAATTCTGAAAATGGCGACGTCGACATGCGCCGCAACCGGCAGCTCGTCATCGGCTACCTGACCACCATCGGCAACTATGACTACGGCGTAAACTACATCTTCAGCCTCGACGGCTCGATCCGGGTGGACGTGCAGCTGACCGGAATGCTGCTGGCCAAAGGCACCGCGGTCGAGCGCAATGTCTGCGCCGACGGCTGCCTGCCCCTGGTTGAAAAAAACGTGCTGGCTCCACCCCACCAGCATTTTTTCAACTTTCGCATCGACTTCGACATCGATGGGGCCGACGGCAACCGCGCGGCCGAAACCAATGTGCATGCCATTCCCAGGGGACCGAAAAACCCCGATGGCAACGCCTTCGAGCTCGTCAACACCGTACTGCTGAGCGAAAAAAAGGCGGTTCGCGACCTGGACTTCAAATCCGCGCGCAAGTGGAAGGTGTTCAACACCAACTCCAGAAACGCGCTGAACCACCCGCGTGGGTACGCGCTTTTTCCGGAGGAGTCGGCGTTCCCTTATCTGGCCCCGGCCAACCAGATGCGCCAACGCGCGCGCTTCATCGAACACCAGGCTTGGTTTACAGTATACAAGGATGACGAGATGAACGCCGCGCACCAGTATCCCACCACCGCGCCGGCAGGCGGGGGTCTTCCCCAGTATGTCGCAAACGACGAGTCGCTCGCCGGTGCCGATGTCGTGATGTGGTACACCTTCGGCGTCACTCACGTGCCGCACCCCGAGGAGTGGCCGATCATGAACACGCACCACACCGGTTTCGTGCTGGTGCCGATGAATTTCTTTTCAGAAAATCCGGGCATGTCGGTTCCCGAGTAAGTCCGCTTACTTCGTATGCGAAGTCTCTTGAAAATTGCCTGTGGCTGCGCCGCAGCCGACGGGTTTCATGAGCGCGCAGCCCTTGGCCAGATTTTCCGCCGAGGTGGCGATGGTGCGCGTTCCTGTACCCTCAGGCGGCGCTTGCGCCGAGATGCCCAGGATCAGGCAGGCGGTGGCATGCCCCAGTGTGCAGCCACGGTCCAGGGCCTCGCGTGCCCTGGGCACGGACACCGTGAATCCCTTTCCTTGCAGATAAGCCAGACCAACCTCAGTGCAGGCGGCTGCGTCATTTTGAATGCAGCTTTTGGCCAGCAGGCCTTTTGCCGTGGTTTCTGATTTTTCCACGCCCTGCCCGTTCGTATACATCTGGGCGGCCAAACTACAAGATTTGGCCACATTGAGATCGCAGCCCTTGTTCAAAAAACGGATGGCGACGCTAAAAGCGCCTTCCTTGTAAAATACCGATCCCGTGGTGAAACAAAACTCGCCATCGTTCACGCATTTTGAAAACAACGTTTCTTCGATGATGGGCGCGGGCGCGCTTTCTTCGCGCGCCACCGGAGCTGCGGTATTTTCAAAACGGGTAACGTGAGCCGGTGCCGACGCAGGTACAGGTGCCGTTCCGGATACAGCTGCCGGGCCGGGCGCCCCAGCAGGCGTGGAACCGGGCGACGCCGCGGCCGAAGCTTCATTGGCTACCGCCGCGCCTCTGGGCTTGCCCATGACGTCCTCGCGTTTGATTTCCGGCGCCAGGTCGAGCAAATCTTGATTGACAGCCGAGGCTTGCTCGGCCGCCTTTTTTGCCATGTCGATGGGTTTGATCATCGCAGCTCCGGTAGCTGCGATCTGTGCATCGATCTTGGCCGTTTTCTCAGCCAGGGCCCGGCCCACCGTTCCCGATAAGATGAAGCTTTTTCCGCGCTCCACCAGATGCTGCGAGCTGGTCAGGTTCAGACCCGCAACGATGAGAAAAAACATGCCGCCGCCCACGATCGCAAAATTCGATTTTGCCTGGCCGTATGCCCTTTGAAAAAAAGTTTCGTCGTCCGCCCTGGCAGGTTTCATCAAAAGTTTGGTATTGCCCGAGGTCTGCCCTGAAGTCTGGGCGTAGATCATCTTGGAGTTGGTTTTCTCCGCGCCCGCCGTGGGTGCCTTGGGTGCCATCTCGATAAAGCGCGTTTTGACCATGGTCAAAAACTCGGTCGGGCCCTTCGAGGTTTCAAGTGGCTCCAGCGCAATAGGCAGCCGCCCCTGCCCCAGGTCCACAATCGTCTGGCTCATTGAGATTCCGCCCAGCCCGGTGACCTTTCGAATCGCGAGAAGTGTTTTGAGTCCTTCGCCCTGAACGTCGCCGACATGAATCGCGGCAATCATCGACGAACCGCTGGGCAGGGCAAGCTGCAGCCGCTGGGCACAACTTACCGCGTTTACCACGCCATCGGCATTGGCCGGGAATCCCGCGACATACGTGTTCGAAACCGAACCAATCTGGTGTCCGCCACATTCGGCGATGATAGGCAAAATCGCCGCCTGGTGCTGGGTGAACATCTCCAGATTGATCGCGAGCAGGACTTCATGCTTTGAAGCTGGCGCGCTCATGTGGTGTTACTCAAAGATTGCATGTCTCTTTGCTATCGACTCATTTTTCAGGAATCTGAAACACCTCGCTACAATTTTCCCGTCACGATGGTCGCAAACTGCCAGCAGGAAAACCTTATCCGTTGATACGTGCAAACGCGGAATGTATTCTGTAAATCCCCAAGCCACCGTGAGGGAACCCATGACCCATAAAACAAACGACCACCACAGGCCACCGCAAGAGGTTGAAAGTCACGTGCGTGACACCTATCTGGACCAGCTGCCGCCAAGACTTGCCAGAATCAAACAGCTCTATATCGATCGCGACTGGGGACGATTGAAACTGGAGTGCGAAAAACTCTCGCATGGAGCCGAGAACCATGGACTACCCATTCTCGCTCATACCGCGCAAGCTGCGGCCAGGGCAATTCCGCCAGATGTGGATTCGCTCGTGTTTTCGCTGAACGATGACAGCCGCACGGCGCTGTTTTCGTTGCTGGAGTCAGACGGAAATCGCTAGGTTCCGAAGATAATCGATCCGGCCTCATCCTGCTCCACGAAAAACGAGGAATCGGGCACCTTCCACGCGGCATCCGCGCCACGCAATCGGGCCAGCAGCTCGGAAGCGGGTGACTCCGAAAACGGCGCCGGCAGATTCGGCGCGCACAACGGCTCGCGCAGTTGGGCCGCCCAGGCCTCGTCTTTCAAATCTGCGGTCAACGCAACCCACTGCCCGGCAGCCAGGTCAGCCACCGACAATTCGCCGATCAGCAAGATCGATGAGTTCACCTGAATTTGCCGCGCTTCGAAACGCTGATGCGAAACGAATTTGAAATAATGCGAGTCGCCCAGCAGATAAACCGCGACTGGCATTCCGGGTTTGGCCACCAGCTCGATGCTGCGCGCCCCCACTCGTCCCAAGCTGAATCTTTTCACCGCGTGCCCGCTGAGCGGGTTCACCTCGACGACCCAGCCGTCGCGCTCGCCGCAAAGCACGGTTTGCCAAGGCGTGGCCGCGACCGTATTCACGCAGCCGGTGCCAGGCTGCATTTCCTGCACCCGATAGGCCGCCTGATCGGCCACCAGCCGGGCGCCTTCGATGGGAATGGGAGTTTCCAAATCCCAGCGTCGGTTGTGCACGCTCGCGACTTCATGCTGCCAGCGGCCGTTTTCACGGGTGAACTCGAGAGTCGAAAATCCCACGCTCCGGCGCGCGATACGCTCGTTGCAATCAGTACGTGCCTGTCCATGGGCCACGACCGCAAATATGCGGGTTCCCGGTGCAGCCGTGGGCACACTGACCGTGGTCAGAGCCGCAATGCCATGCCCCAGCGGATGGCCCCGCGAGTTGATGGGCTCGCCAGACCGCAACAGCGGACGAGGCGGGTTTTCGGACCGTGGGGAATCGGAGTCTTGCGCCAATGTTCCGGCCATCGCACCGGCTGCCACCGCCAGCAGTCCCAGGCGCGGGCTGGCCAGCAGGCCGCCCACGGTAGCGGTGGACTGAAACAAAAACTTTCGGCGATCCATACTGTCTGGCTGACCAGAGTCATTCGCGCTCACTCCTCCCCTATACCACAAACCCGGCCAGGCAGCCGCAGCTTAGAGCTTCTTCAATAGCTCTTCGGCTGGGGTAGTCAGCTTCTTTTTGGCATTGCAATCTTTACAGGCGGGAACGATGTTTCCCTGGGTGCTTGCGCCGCCCCGGGCCAGAGGGACCACATGGTCCATCGTCAGCTCTTTGGGTGCGAACTTCTGCCCGCAGTAATGGCATAAGCCCTGATTGAGCTTGGTCAGCCACCATTGAGTCTTGCGCAGCTTGCGGGCCTTTTCCCGCTCCCTCGATATATGGGCGGGATCAGCCGTAATTTCGTACCAATCGTCCTTTGACCTCGTCACGGGGGCATCCTATCATGAAGACCGAAATGCACATAGTCATAGCAATCCTACTCTTCAGTTCTACTTGTGAAGCCAGCCGGTTTCAGATGCCGGATGCCATTCGCTATGCCCTGGAACATTCGCCAACCGTGGAACAGGCCATGCGTCATGCGTCGATCGCGGATTTGCAGAGCCGCAACTCGCGCGCAACCTTTCTGCCCGGCCTGGACCTGTCAGCCACCAACGGCTTGAAACGATCAGTGACCAGTGGACAGCCGGTAACTCCGCACAACCCCTGGCTCAGCGATGTGAACGCGGCGCTGACCGAAACCCTGTATGACAACGGCAGCGCGATCACCAAATACAAGATCGCCAGCCTGACCAACGAAATTGCCCGCATCAACTTTGAAGGCGCCCGCGCGCAGCTGACGCTGGACGTGTCGGTCAGCTACTACAAGTATTCGCTCGCGCAAAAAATTTTCGAGGTGGCCGAACAGCGCTCGAAGATTCTGGGCAAGCAGTTCGCGAGCGTCTCTTCGCAGTACCGCCAGGGCATGAAAACCCGGCAGGATTTTTTGCGTTTCAAAACCCAGGTGCAGCGTTCGGACCTGGACCACCTGGCATCGGAAAATGAGATTCGCGTGGGCATCGGCGAGCTCAAACGCCTGCTGGGCTTTGCGGTCGACAGCAAAGAGACCCCGGAGTTCGTCGCAGTGGAACCGGCTCCCTTCAACCCCAAGACCGGCGTGCCCCAGGCCACACCGCCGATCGACAAGGTTTACGGCTATCGCGCCAATATTCTCCAGAGGCGAGCCAACGAGCTGAACGTCGACTTCACGCGCCGCCTTTACCTGCCACAGCTGGCAGTTACCGCGGGTAGCACCTACGACAACAGCGGCTATATCGGAAACGGTACCGCATTTTCAGCGACCAACACGCTTTCGTGGACCGGACAGCTCGTGCTGACCTACAATATCTGGGACTGGGGCACCCGGGCACGCAACGTCGAAATTGCCGAGCACGCGCGAGTGGTGCAGGACGAGGATCTGGTGAAGGCCGACCTCGCCTTGCGCCAGAATATCGAGAATCTCATGCTGCAGCTGCGGCTTCTTCAAGAGAGCTACAAGCTCAACGTCGAGCTGCTCGAGCTATCGCAGCAGAGCTACGACTTCCTGGAAGAGGAATACCGGCGCGGCCACATCACCTACCTGGACATCATTACGGGGCTCAACGACCTGCTCGATGCGAAGACCAAATACCTGACTTCGTATTTCAGCTTGCTGCAAAGCCTGGCCCAATATGGCTATTACGAGGGAACACTGTATGAAACGGTTTCTACGCAGAAATAGGCTGCTTGTCGGCGTCGGCGCCGGCGTACTGGCGGCGGCAATCGCGGCATTTTTTCTGGTCGGGCGCCTGGGACCCGGGTCGGTGGGCACGAGCAACATCGGCGAGGTTCACAAGGGCGAGCTGGTTCAGCGCGTAACCGTGGCGGGCACCGTTATTCCGCGCAAGCGCACCGTGCTCATGCCCCCTTACAATGGCTACATCAAAAAAATCTACGTGCGGGTGGGCGATACGGTCAGGATGG
>JACQAW010000005.1 GCA_016194725.1 Deltaproteobacteria bacterium | reverse complement strand
GTCGAGCGGCGCGCCTCGGCCCTGGGTATCGTCATGTCGGCCTTTGCGCTGGCCTCGATAGTCGGGGTTCCGCTGTGTCTTTTTCTGTCGGTGCGCTTTGGCTGGCACGCGTCTTTTTATTTTCTGGCGGCAGTGACCTTGCTGGTCAGCGCGGCCCTGTACGCGTGGTTGCCCGCATTGAACCAGCACCTTTCGGCTGCGAGGGGCGCCTCCGGGGCGGCGCAGACGCTTGGCCAGTTCAAAGCTCTTGTTCTGCATCCCAGCCGGGCAGTCGCTCTCCTATTCATGAGTTTTTTGATCCTGGGCCATTTTTCGATTATCCCGTTTCTCTTTCCCTCGGTGGTTGCCAATGCCGGCATTGCCGAAGCGAGGCTGCCCGTCATTTACCTGGTCGGTGGCTTTGCTTCGATTGTCTCGACCATTCTTTTCGGTAAAGCGGCGGATCGTTACGGCAAGCGCACCGTGTTTGCGGTGGCTTTGCTTGCCTCGCTGGTTCCGATTTATCTGGTCACGCACCTGGTACCCATGTCGCTGGGTTCGGCCGTATTCTGCGTCACCAGTTTTTTCGTGCTCATGGGCGGGCGCCTGACGCCAGCCACTGCGCTGGTCACAGCCATGGTTTTACCGCAAAACCGTGGGGGTTTTCTGAGTCTGATTGGCAGCGTGCAGCAGCTGTCGGCGGCTCTTGCCGCGTTTTTGGCGGGACTGCTGGTAACCCGCGCCACTGACGGGACACTTTCAAATTTTGCTCAGGTGGGTTTCATGGCCATGGCGTTCAGCCTCGTGGCTCTGCTGCTGTCGCGCCTCATTATTCCAGTCGAGGGTGGCAAAGATTAAAGTGCTGGTCACGGGAGCCAATGGCTTTCTGGGAAAATATCTGCTCAAGGCGCTGCTTCGGGAAAACCACGAGGTCGTCGCGCTGGTGCGTGCGGCCGGTGCGGTTACCGAGTTGCAGGCGCTGTCTTGCAAGGTCGTACGTGGCGACGTGACCGATAAGCAATCCCTGCGGCAGGCTTTCGCGGGTGTCGAGGCGGTGTTTCATCTGGCGTCGCAGGTTTCGGTTTTCTCGTCCGATCGCGCGCAGCTCTACAAGACCAATGTCGAGGGCACCCGAAACGTGCTCGAGCTTTGCCGCGAAAATTCGGTAGGGCGCCTGGTGCATGTTTCGTCGGTCGTGGCGGTGGGCGCATCGTCCGATGCCGAAGGCATTATGAACGAAAACTCCGTGAATTCGACTCGCGCGTTTCAGTTTCCCAACTGCGAATCCAAAAGCGTGGGCGAAGAGCTGGTGCTGCAGGCGTGCCGCCGCGGCGAGGTGGATGCCGTCGTGGTGAATCCCAGCATGGTTTTTGGCGCCGGCGATGCGGTCAAGCCGCCGAGAAAGGGAAATATTCTGGCGGCCCAAGGCAAGCTGGCATGGTACACGCGCGGCGGCCTGAGTGCCGTTGGCGCTGAGGACGTCGTTGCGGGCATGATCGCGGCGCTCAAGCGAGGTCGCAAAGCCGAGCGTTATATCCTGAGCGGCGAAAACCTGACTATGAAGCAGGTACTGGGCCTGTACGCGGAATGCGCCGGCGCACGGCCACCCCGGCATGAAATGCCCAGCTGGCTTCTGCGGATGCTGGGCCGCATTGTTGATGCCCTGCGGCTGCGTATTCCGCTTAGCTGGGAAGGCGCCGTTGCTGCGACTTCGTTCCACTGGTTTGATCACTCCAAGGCCGCAAAAGAGCTGGGTTTTAACCCACGCCCAGCCCGCGAGGCCATTCAGGGCTCAGTGGACTGGATGCGAAGCCAGGGGTACCTGGGCTGAACTATCCTATTCTGGCCTAACCTGACCCAACACCAACGCTTAACCGCTGGACAACGAATCGAGACCCCGTATTCTATGGTACGGGGGATAATAATGACTCGAGGAATATCGTTAATCTTGGCCTGCGCGGGTGTTTTCGCGCTGAATACTTCATCTGCGCATGCGCGCAACAATATTGGCATTAAGGCTGTCGAGCTGCCGGCGCCCAACGTGGCGGAGTTCGCTGCTGAAGCCGAAGCGGTGGGCGCGCCGGCCGATGATGAGAACGCGAGCAAACGCAAGCCATCAGGAAACAGCTCGAAGATCACGGGCAGCGAAGACTTGATGTCGCCCGAGCTCAAAGCCTTTCGCGACAAGCTCGTGAAAACCCGCCATGCGGAACAGCTCGAGCCGCTTCTGAAAGATTATAACGCCCGTTATGAAACGTTGCCCAATGATTTGAAGTATGTCGTGGCCCGCCTGTCGCCCATTTTGCCGTTTCGCGGCTTTTTCTGGCGCATGGCCACCCTGGCGCACCAGGCGGTCATTACGCAGGAAGTACTGCTGCAAACCATTCGCGCTTTTGCCGAGCAGATCATGACGTTCGAGCCCGATGCGCAGTGGCAGGCTTACATGACTTTTTTCTCGATCCCCAACGGCGCACTGTTGTGGCCTCACGAAAAAGGCGATGGCGTGAGGCGCCCCGACCAGAGATTTTACGTCGAAAATGACCTGGTCGACTTTCTGGCCACCGACGTATACCAGGCGCTGGGCACCGCGATCAAGCGCCTGGCCAGGCTGAAGACCACCATCGAAATCAACGGCAAGTCGACGCCGCTGGTTTTCGACGGACGCATCCGCTTCGGCGAAAACGCCTTCAATCAATCTTATGATGCCGTCGACCGCTTTGCCCTGATTGGCGACGCGGAACGTTTCGCGGCAATGGCGCGATTTCATCGGCGCATGGCCACGATTTCGCAGCTGGCCGCTTACAACATGAACGGCAACATCGCTTTGCGCAAAGAGATCGGCAAAAAGCTGGGTATCGATGCCTCGATCAGCGGAATGCTGGGCGACGACGCTCTGGGCGTGGACGGGCTGATTCGCGCCGACCGCGTTAGGTTGGCCAAGGGCCACCCAAAGCTCTTCACCCTGCGAAGCAAGGAATGGATGAAGACCGCCTATCTGCATCTGAACAAATGGGCGGAATACCTGGGCCGCGCCTGGGAATACGTGCAAGCCGATCGCGACAACTACGACATGCTTCTGGATCCGGACGTGTTTGCCGGACGCCACGAGCAGATCGACAAAGCTGTCGCCAATCTCAAAAGAATGCTGCCCAACCCAGCCAAGGGCGGGCCGGCTTCGGTGTACGGCGCAATCAGCGGCGACGAGCTGCACGTGGATTTGAAGAGCTTCTTCTTCAATCCGCCAAACGACCTCAAAAATCTGATGCCGATCAAATTCAACCGGCACGAGGACATCGAGCCCCTGAAACATGTTTACGGCGAAGGCAACCTGCACTGGGGCAGCAAGAGCACGGTACAGATGCGCATGGACGTCGCGGGCCGCAAACGCGACGTCGAGTGGCGCAACTATCTGTTCGGCCGCGCCACGGGCTGGGACCCCGGCGAGTACTCGAAATTGTTTCCAGGCGTGAGCAGCCCCGAGGACGTGGCCCATTCGCAGCGCATTCTGGGCGAAACTCGTGGCGGAAGGCCGCTGCTCAATACGCTGGCGGTTTTCGTAAAATAAAGTGGTCATCGTTTTTCAGCTCTTATTCTGGGCTCTCCTCTCGCAGATTTCGGTGGCGGCGGAGAGCCCAGCCTTTTCCTACGCCATCAAAGCCACGCCGGCCGGTTATGCGCTGTTCATCGAAATGGTGTTTTCGCCCGACGTCAGCCTGAGCAGGGCAGTGGCCAATCTGCGCGATGAGCTGCTGGTGCACGAGCTTTACCCCAACGCCGAGCCCCCGGTGACGTCAAAGCTCGTAAACACCGGCACGGGCCTGACTTATGACCATCTGCTCACGATCAGCAACTACGGGCTGCGAACCCGCATGCTTTCAAAATGCGTCGAAAGCCCGCTGAAAACGGGCGTGCCGTGGCGCAGGCGTTGCGATCTTGATGCCCAGGCATTCGATGGCGGCAAGGTGATGGGCTCGAAGACCGACGAGCTCACGTGTGCGCAGGCCGCGCCGCTGGCCGCGGTTCACTGCCAGCTCTACGTCAAAGGCCTGATTAAAGATTATCTGTTCATCAGCTCGGCGCAGCTGACTGTGAAAGCCAAGGCCCAGGCGTTGGTGAACTGGGGCCGGTTCTGGTATTTCACCGAGACGGGCAGCATCTCGGCACGGGTTTCAAACGAGCTTTTCGAGCACTCCGAAATCGCCAAAAATATTTCCGGCTTTACCGAGGCCGCGCTCAAGCTGGCGAAGAAGGTCCCTTTTGACCTGGCGGCGCAGTGGCATTTCGAGGGCCAAGCAATCCGTTGAGCAGCCACAGGTCGCCGATGAGCGCCGCGATCAGGCCGCCAGCCAGCAGCAGACCGAAAGTTTTCGGCGGATTGAAGTATGAGGCCAGATACATCAGAGCGGTCAGGGCCATGAGCACATTGGTGATGATCGAGGCGCCCCCACGCCGGCCCACGCCCTCACGCAGATCGCATCTTCGCGCCGCAAACAGGAACTGCACGGCATTGTCGCCCGTCAGGCCCACCAGTACGCTGGCAATGATGCATTTCATGAAGTCCATGGGAATGTGCAGCAGGGCCACCAGCACGATCATCAAACAGGGGCCCCAGAACGAGCTGGCGATGAGATGGAAAAAAAGCCGCTGCTTGCCAAAAGCAAAGGTCAGTGCGGCAATCACGAGAGCCACGAGCAGCAGGCTCAGCGTCATGCTCTCGATCAGGGTCTTGGGCACGAAGGTGGAAAAATCCGAATAAGCTATGAGATCTCCGCCAGCGTGGCATTCCTGGTTGGGACAAAGCTTCGAGGTTTCGGCCTTGAGATTTTGCAGATCCAGAATGGACAGATCTTTCAAATAGAGCAACGCACGCGGGCTTCCCGAAGGGTCGACCAGCTGCTTGTACTGCAGCGACGATTTGAAGTCGCTGATGAGCACGTCGCGGGTCAGCACGTTGGGCTGGGCCAGCCAGTCCAGAATCGAATTCGGGCTTTCGACGGCAACCACGCTGCTCGAGGCTTTTCGCAGCTGCCTGGCGACCTCGTCGAGCTTTGGCGTGTAGGGCACGGCCTGGAAGTGTTCGCCCGTGGCGTCCCAGATCAGCGAAGCCACGCCCAGCCAGCCTTTTGATTCTTTTAATTCCAATAGGCCCAGGTTGTAGGGGTGGTTGGCCGGAAAAACTTTTGTCGGGTTGTCATTCACGTCTATTTTGGAAAAAGAAAGCAGTGCCAGCGGAAAAACCAGCATGCTGGCTCGGCTGACCCAGCGTGGTGTCGAAAGCACGCCCCAGCCGTTGATGCGTGAACCCACGGCCTTTGCCGGGTTTACCCAGCGCTTGGGCTTGTAGAACCGGTCCAGCAGCACGGGCAGAAACGCGAACAGCATGAGCCATTCAATCAGGGCGCCAATGGCGCACCAAAGGCCGAAGCGCCGAATGACCGCCAGGTCAGACGTGCATAACGACAAAAACCCGATCATCGACGTCAGCGAGGTAAAAAACGAAGGCACGATGAGCTTTCGCACGGCCTGCCTCCAGCTCGCGCCTTTGAGCTGCTCGGACGAAAGAAACGTGAAGTCTTCAATGGCGCTCACGCCCAGAATCAGAAACAGCCCGGACGCAAGGACGTCGTAAGCCGATCCGACCATCGCCTTCGAGCCATAGATCCAGATGCCGTTCACCGCCAGCGTGGCGCTGAACATGATTCCGGCAAACCAGGTGCCATACACGAAGCGCACGCCAAAGATCAGAAACAGCAGCATGAGCGTGTTGACCACGCTCGAGAACTGGAACCCTTTGCGCACGTACCACTGGTAATCCGCCATGCCCACCCAGTGCATTTTCGCGGCGGGAATGATTTTGGCCAAATCGGCTTCGACGGTGTCGCGCAGGGGCTGCACGGCCCGGGGGTCAAAGCTTCCGAAGTTCGAGCTGTGGGCATCTTTGAAGTTGAAGCTGAACACCAGGCTCAGGCGATTTTTTCGGTCTTTGAGGGCTGCCCAGGGCGAGCTGTCCAGCAGCTCCTTGACGTGCTCGAGGCTGTTGGTCGTAGCCGTGTTGTTTTCGCAGTCGAGCTGCAGCACGTTCTGGTATTTCACGGTGTGGGGCGACGTGCGTATCGGCCACTTGATGTCAAAAGTGGCGACGGTGTTTTTCAGCTCCTGGTGCACCAGGCGGGTTACGGAATACCACTTTCGAATGCCGCACAGTTCGGCGGCGGTGAACGAGAACTGGCCCTCGGGCGGCGTGATGAACAAAATCGAGCTGGTGCCGTCTTCGTAGCGTTCACGAATCGAGTTCAGCTCGTCGGCGCTGGGAATTCCTTCACCCACCATGTCCTGGGCCGAGAAAAGAAACCTGATCCTGGGCAGGTAGGACGCGGTAATCAGAGTAAAGAGCGCAAGACTAAACGCGGTGAGCCGTGGCCGCCGCCACACCGTCCGGCAGAACCGAATCAAAAGCAGCGAAAGGGCCAGAAGCCCCGTCCGGCAAACGGTTGCGATTTTGCGCATGCACTGTGTAAAATGATAATTCAAATGAAGGGCGCGACGAAGCCAATTCTTTTCATCTCTGCGACTCTGGGCGTGCTGGCGCTGGCGCTTCTATTCGTCATTGAAACCGAGCCATTGGCCACCGTCGAAGGCGTCAAAGTTTTGGAGCTGCTCAAGCCCTATCCTTGGGTGGCGGCCGCCGCCGATTCGAGGCTCTTGAGTCGACAGTTTTTGCTCAAACGTGACAACGATTATCCCGAGCTGGCGTTGCAGCCGGAAACCCCGTTTGAGGCCGAGCAACGGCTGTTTGAAACCGACGTGCGCGAGTTCACTCGCCGCCAGGGCGAACATTCCCTGCGAGACGCGCAGCTGCGTTATTTCAGTCTTCAAGAGTACGATCGCAACGAGTATCGCTATCGCAAGGAGGCGCCGGTTTTTAAATCGTGGGGACCGCTGCCATATGCGCCAATCAGAGCCCTGCCGCCCGCTGCAGCCGCGGCCCCGTTCGCCCGGAATTTTCTGGCAAGCGTCGCGTATCAGGAGCAGCTGGACGAGCTGACGCACACCGAGCTGACCTCAAACGAAGAGGTGCAGCTGTACCAGAATGGTCTGGCAGCTCCTGTAATGAAGGCGCTGGTGCAGAGGTCGAAAAAATTTCTTTTCATCAACATGCTGGCGGTTGCCTGCGATGCGGCCACAGAAGAATTGCTGGCCGCGGTCGAGGCAAAGGCCAGAGCGGGCGTCGACGTTCGGTTGGTGGTTCACAGCAACTACGCTTTGCTCAGTATTCCGTGCTTGAAACGGCTCAAGTGGGCCAAAGTCAGTATTGTCAAAGCCATGACGCACTCGTCTTACCTGGTCAACGATCAGGGCGAAGTTCTCATTGGCTCTGAAAGCATTGCCCGCATGTTTTTCAACTCGACGGGTTATAACTTTCTGGACCGCGATTTGATGTTGCGAATCAAGGGCCCCATTGCCACCGACGTGATTCAAAATTTCCTGCAAGTTTGGGACGACAACCGCGCGGGCGGCGACCCCGAGGTCACGCAATACATTCAAGCCTATAAAATGAACCTGGCGCTCGAAGCCAGCCGGGGCCTGCGTGGCGCGCAGAACTACGGCAAATGGCTCAGCGGCGCACCGCGGGCGTTGTGCCGGTTTGCCGCCCAAAGGCCCGGCGGGCGATTCACCGCCCTTTCGGACATATTGCTTTCGCTCGTCAGGAAATCAAAAGAGCGAATTACCGCAAGCGCCGTCACGCTTGGCCGCATACCGCTCACGCTGGCGCTGCGCGAGGCAGCCGCCGCGGGCACGCAGGTCGATTTTCTGGGCAACGGCTGGGATGGCGGCAACGGCGAGCTGACCATGGCTTTGGACGAAGCCATCCAGGACAGGCTATCGGGCGGCAACCTGGGGTTCGCGAAAATCCTGAACTGGCTGCGCGCCTCGGACATGCGCACGCAGGCCCGCAATCGCTTTTACTCGTATCAGGATTACGCCGGCGAGCCGCATATGAGAATCTGGAACTATTTCAACTTCGTGCATTACAAGGCCTGGTCTTTCGATCACTACGGCGTGTGGGTGGGCAGCGCCAATCCCACCGAGCAGGCCTTCGCGAATTTCAACGAGTCGGGTGTGCTCTGCATCGACTCGCGGCTCGCCGAATCGTTTGCGTCGCAGCTTTCCCTGGATTTGGCTAATTCCGTTCCTCTTCCCGCAAAAAATATGGGAAGATGACCTCGCATGGCTAGCTTCGACTCCATACTTTCCGACACGCTTCCCCTGGGTATCCGCGCGGCCGCTCGCCTTCCCAAAGGGTTGCTGAAAGAAATTCGCCATGCAGCCGCATTGGCCAAGGCATTCAATGAAGAGGTGGTTCGCCCTCAGGCGCTTGCCGTCGATCATCGGATAATGGACGAGCCCGACTTTCTGCCGCATCAGCTGGTCCGGGAGGCTAACGAGCGCGGTTTTTATTCCCTGTGGCTTCCGAAGGCCTTTGGCGGCGGCGGTTACAGCGCGCTGTCCATGCTGGCTTTCAGTCAGGAGCTGGCCACGGAATGCCTGGGCATCGGAAATCTGATTGGCTCCCATTACGTGGGCGTGGCTCTGGTTTCAGCCACATTCAACTTCACCGTTCTGAGGCGTTTGTGCGCGGACATCGTTGCGGGCGAAAAAAATGGCACGCCCTGTCTGGTGTCGACGGCTATTACCGAGCCTGATGCCGGCACCGATATGGAAGACGTGGACCTCATTGATCGCGGGCACGTGCAGTGCCGCGCCGAAAAAGCCGCTGGGGGCTACCGCCTTACGGGCAGCAAAATTTTCATCTCGAACGGCCATCTTTCGTCGTGGCACATCGTCACGGGTTACACGGATCTGGCGCGGCCCAGTGAGAGCTCGGTCATTCTGGCCGTGAAGACGGGGTCGCCCGGTTTTTCTCTTGGGCGCATCGAACGCAAGCTGGGGCAGAACGCCTGCCCGGCCAGCGTGCTGAACTTCGATCAATGCTTCGTGCCCGCCAGCTGCGTGTGTCTTGAGCCGGGCCCGGCGGTGGCGGGCGCTTCGCACCGCGACCTGTGCGCAATGCTGGTCGACGACGTGCTGGCCATGTCGCGCCCCGGAGTCGCGATCATGGCGGCGGGAGCCGCGCGTGGCGCCTATCGCGAGGCGCTTCGGCATTGCCTGCGGCCCCAGCCAGGCGTGACGTTGCTGGCAAATCACGAATGGGCGCAAAGCCTGCTTGCCGAAATGCAAAAGAACATCAAGCTCAGCGAATATTGTGCCTGGGAGGCCGGTCTGCACATGGCTCTTGATGGCCCGTTTCGCATGCTGAATGGCCGGTTCGTGTTCTGGCTGCTCAAGCTGCTGCCCGTGAGCGTGGCAAAATTATTTTTCGGCGCGCTGATGGCCCATCCGTCGGGGCGATTGAACATGGTAAAAGACCGGCTCAAATTGAAACACGAGGGGCGCGATCGCAGCTATTCCGCCCTGGGCTCGTTGGCGAAGTTTTCGGCCTCCGACCTGGCCATCGAAAATTGCCGAATCGCGCTGCGGCTTATGGGGCAGTCCGGGTTTCGCTCTGAAAACCGCGTCGAAAAAATTTTGCGGGACGTTAAATTGCTGCAGATTTACGAGGGCACGAATCAGCTCAATCGCCTTAATTTATTCAAGCAGGTGATTGGGCACGGTGTTTCGGGCGTCTCTGTCTTCAATGAGTGAGAAAGGCGAGAATGGAATCGGGGTTGCTTATACAGCTCATTGAGAAATTTTCGAAACGGCGCGGCGAGCGCTCGTTTGGCGAAAAGCTCAAAGCACTTCAAGAACTCGGATTTTTTCAGGCGGCTTTGTGTGAGCAGGGAATCTCGGCCCTTTGCCTGGTGCTGCAAGAGCTGGCGGCCTTTGACGCCGCGCTTGCGGTTGCCTTGTTCAGCCATTGGGCCGCGGCGCAGGCTTTGCGACTGGCGCGTTTTGACTTCAACTCAGAGTCGCCTCTGGCGTTTCCGGCGTTCAGGAATATTTCGGAAACTCAGGATCTGCAAACCAACGATCGCGACGGCAGGTGCATCATTACGGGAAAAGTCGAGTCGGTGCTGCTCACCGGCCAGGCCACCCACGCGGTGATTGCCAACTTTCTGGTGCCTTTGACCGGGGGCACGGTAACTCTAAGCGCGCCGGTACGCACCCTGGGAATCAGGAGTTGTCCACATGTGGATATCTCAATGAGCCAGACGTCCGGGGTTCGATTTGCGAGCGACGAGCTCTTTGATCAGCTTCACGATCGCATGGCGCTGCCAGCCGCGGCGATAGCTCTTGGTATTTCGCGGAGCTCGCTTGATGAGGCGGTGCTGTATGCCAAAACTCGCAAGCAGGGTGGTAAAGAGATTATCAAGTGGTCTGAGGTGTGGATGCTGCTGAGTCAGATGACAATGCAGTTTCGAACCGGCGCCGCAGCTCTGTCCCGGGTTTGCGCTCAGGCCGACGCAGGCGAGGCCGGCTGGGAGCGCGATGCCGCCGCTACCGCCGTTTGTCTTCAAGAGTTGGCCTGCGCGCTGACCTCGGACGGGATTCAAATCCTGGGTGGCGCGGGCTATACCACCGAGTTTGGTCAAGAAAAGCGGTTTCGCGATGCCTTCCATACCCAGCATCTGCTGGGCCTTCTGCCGAGCCGAAAGCGACGGTTTGCGGCGCGCTTTATTTGAGACTATTCGGCAATCTGGTGCTCATAACACCCGAATGTGTTAGCATCATTGGAGCCATGAGACACGCCGGAGCCATTTACTGGAGCCAGATCAGAGCGATGACCATCGCGAATCTGAAGTCTCGGTACCGGAAAACCGTGGCGGGTTTTTTTTGGGTGGTGCTGAATCCACTGATCATGTTTGGCGTCCAGGCTTTCGTATTCCGGCGTATCATGAAAATCCAGATTCCGAACTACTCCATGTTTCTGCTGTCCGGTTTACTGCCCTGGATTTTCATCTCGCAGTCGCTTGAGATGACGACAAGCGTGTTCATCAGCTCGGGGCCGATACTGCGTTCGTTTTCCATTCATCCGTTGGTTTTTCTTGCCGCCCAGCTTCTGGATAACCTAATCAACTTCACGGCAGCCTTTCTGATGCTTTACGTGCCCCTATGGTTCTACAACCCACCCAACATCGCGGGCCTGGTGCTGCTGCCCATTTCAATCGCGGTGCTCATAATCGGGGTGTTAGGCATGTCGTGGATTCTAGCCACGTCACAGGTGCTGATGCGCGATACACGGTTCATGCTCAGCTTCGCGCTCAACATTGGATTCTTTCTGACGCCCATCTTCTATCCGCGCGAGTTCGTGCCGCCGCAGTACCGGTTTCTCTCGGATTACAACCCCATCTTCAGGCTCATCGACCCGTTTCGCTATTCGATTTACCAGTACGACCTGCTTCAGTTCGCCCGGGCCATAGCCTTGGCTGCTGGCGTGGCTCTGGCTTCGCTGGCGGCTGCGGTACTGCTGTGGCGCAGAAAGGAAACAGGTGTCTACCTCGCCCTCTAGCCGCGACCCGATTCTCGAAGTCCGCGACTTCAATCTGGTGTTTCGCGTCGACGTGCATCGCTCGCAGAGCTGGCGCGAAACGTTTGTGAATTTGGCAAGCAGCCCCATAAAGGCGCTTATCGACACGCGCGATTCGCATCAGGTCGCCCGTAATTTGAACTTGAATATTTATGCCGGTGAACGCGTTGGAATTCTGGGCATCAACGGCGCGGGCAAGTCGTCATTTTGCCGCTGCGTGGCCGGCATGTATGCGCCGACCTCGGGCACGATCAAGGTCCATGGCAAGGTGCGCGCAATTTTCGACACCGCGGTGGGCATTCACCCCGAGCTTACCGGACGCGAGAATGCGGATCTGCTTGTCGAGTTTTTATATCCCAGGGCGAATGACAAACGGGCCATCGTCGAAGAAGCCCTTGAGTTCTCCGAGCTGGGCACTTTTGTTGACGTGCCCTACCGGCACTACAGCAAGGGAATGCAGGCAAGGCTTTGTCTTTCCGTCATTTCCAGCCGACCCAGCGATTTACTGATCCTCGATGAGGTCTTCGACGGTGCCGACGCCAGCTTCAGCCGCAAGATTTCGGGGCGCGTACTGGACATGATCCGCAAATCGGGTGCCGTAATTTTCGTAAGCCATTCCTTTGACCAGCTGGCAATGGTGGCCAATAGGCTGCTCGTCTATGACAAAGGAACGATTCACTACGACGGCCCCGTCGAGGCCGGCATTCATGACTACAAATCGCTGATCGGGTACTGAGCAGCGACAGCTCAGGCGTTGCTGGCGGTCGCGCTCAGGATTTCGTCAAGAAGGGCCTGCTCGTCCTGTGCGCTCATGCTGCGAAACGCGCCGGCGGGCAGCTCGCGGGCCAGATATTCAACATCAGCCTGCTGAGCTTCGAAGACCGGCATCAGCACCACTAGCCCCGCGTCCAGCAGTAGCCTGGCTTGCTCGGCCAGCTTGAGCAAGAGCTCTTTTGAAACCGGTCCGGTATTCGAGGGCAGCTGATATACCGCGCGGCCATGCTCTGAGAGCAGCTCTTCCAGGCGCCGGTCCGGTGCCTCGACGCGATGTTTTCGCATCAACAAAAACACCAGAGGGCGCTGATGGAATCTGGTGCCGCGCTCGGTAGCAGCGTCCACGGGCAACGATTCGCGAATGATGCCGCCACCCGCGATCTCGTAATCGTCGACGAGCACAAAACGGCTGGTGGCCGGAGTAAGCTGCTCAAGGTCGAAGGCAATGAGTTTGGAAAGGCGAAAGACGCATTCGGCAACCTCGTGACGCTCTACGGCTACCGCGGCGTGACGCGCTTCGAGCGACGAGGCATCCAGCACGCGGATGATGTTTTCCACCCGGGCGCGCGCGCGCGCGGCGCCCAGCTTCAGAAAATAATCCTTTCCGCAGTGGAGCGGTCGTTTTCCCAGCCAAAACAGGCTGGTTTTAAAACGGCTGTTTGCCGTCAGCTGCAGCTGGTCCGCGCGCGAGGCAACTTCGCCGCGGGCAACGTAAATTTGCTCTTCCAGGGTAAAGCCGCTGGCCGTACCCGAGGTCAGGACAGCGGCGCCCGGCCCCGGAAAGCTCTCGACGCTGCGAATTCGGCTCTTCTTGCCCGACGGATAAAAAAGCAGCTCGTCGCCGGCTTTGGCCGTGCCGCTCTCGACGGTGCCCGCCAGAATGCGGCGGGTGTCGCCCTGGGCGGTGAACTTGTAAACGTCTTGCACGGGCATGCGAAACGGCACATCGCTCAGGGGTTTTGATTCCGCAAAGCCATCCAGGACCTCGAGCAGCGCTGGCCCCTGGTACCAGTGCATTTTTTCCGAGCGGGTTGTTATGTTTTCTCCGGCATTGCCCACGACGGGCAAATAGCAGGAGGCGTGCAGACCGATATTTTGCAGATGGGCGCTGAACTCCGAGACGATGCTGTGGAACCTGCTTTCCGAGCGATCAAGCAGGTCCATTTTATTGACCAGCACCGCCAGCTGACGAATGCCCAGCATGGACAATAGATAAGCATGGCGCCGCGAGTTTTCGCGAATGCCCTCGTTGCCGTCGATGACCAGCAGCGCGGCATCGGCACGCGAGGCGCCACTAACCATGTTCTTCAAAAATTCAATGTGCCCGGGCGCATCGTTGATGACATAAGAGCGCTTGGCGGTTTTGAAAAACACGCGTGCCACGTCGATGGTAATGCCTTGAGCGCGCTCGTCACGAAGGGAATCTAGCAGGAACGCGTATTCAAACGGCCTGGAATTTTTTTCGCAGAAATCCCTGATCTGCTGCAGCTTGCCCTGGGGCAGCGATCCGGTATCGGCCAGCATGCGCCCGATGATCGTGCTTTTTCCGTGGTCCACGTGTCCGACGATGACGATGTTCATTACATATACCCGTCGCGGCGCAGGATTTCGAGCCCACCGCTGTCTTCCTTGTCCTGGGCGCGGCCTGAGCGTTCCGCGATGTTCGCCAGCTGCCCGGTGCGCAGCTCGGCGATGATCTCGTCCACGTTTTTCGCGGTCGAGTCGATTGGGAACGTGCAAG
>JACQAW010000004.1 GCA_016194725.1 Deltaproteobacteria bacterium | reverse complement strand
GTTGAGCCCTTGGACGGCATCTCGATGAGGACGAACGGACCGGCGAAGCTGGTTCTGGCGCTCGGCATCGACGGTTCCTTGAACGGCAAGCCTCTCGGGTTGCCGCATCTCGCGGTTTTCGAAGGCAAGAAGGTAGGACCCAAAAAAATCGTGACGACCACCCGCGTGGGTATCAGCGTCGCGAAAGAGCTTCCGCTGAGATTTTACGAAAGCGGAAACCCGTTTGTAAGCGTTGAGCGCCGTCGAAGACGCCGCTCATGTTCTAAGGATTGATGGATTTCGTTAAACAGCTCAAAGAACAAATCAACATTGCCGACGTCGTGGGCGAGTACGTCCGTCTGAGGAAGACGGGCTCAAACTACATGGGGTTGTGTCCTTTCCACGCGGAAAGGTCGCCGTCGTTCTCCGTCACCGACAAGCGGCAGATCTACCACTGCTTCGGCTGCCAGCGCAGCGGCGACGTCATCTCCTTCATCCAGGAGATCCAGGCCGTCTCGTTCCACGAGGCGATCCGTATGCTGGCGCACAAGTTCGGCATCAAGCTGCCGCCTGAGTTCGCGGCGCGCGGAAAATCCGCCAGCGCCCAGCCGGCCGCCGACAAGCTCGAGGTTTACTACAAGCTCAACGACTTCGTGGCGCAGTTCTACCACATGAAGCTGCTCTCGCCCGAGGGCAAGGCCGCGCGCGAGTACCTCGAAGGCCGGGGCGTTACCGAGGCCACGATCAAGTCGGCCAAGCTCGGCTACGCGCCGAACGCCTGGGCCGAGCTCTACGACTTCCTCGACTCGAAGAAGGCCCCGCTCGACAAGGCCGAGGAGCTCGGGCTCATCCGCCGCAAGGAAGGCGGCGCCGACTCGTCTGGCCGCGCGCACTTCGACCTGTTCCGCTCGCGCGTCATGTTCCCGGTGACCGACCTGCGCGGCCGCGTGATCGCGTTCGGCGGCCGGGCCGTGGGCGACAACGACGGACCCAAGTATCTCAACTCGACCGAAAGCCCGATCTTCAAGAAGGGCAGCCACCTCTTCGGCATCTTCTTCGCGCAGAAAGAGATCCGCGCCGAAGACCGCTGCGTGGTCGTCGAAGGCTTCATGGACTGCCTGGCGCTCCAGCAGGAAGGCATCGGCTACGCCGTGGCGACGCTCGGAACCGCGCTCACGGAAAAACAGGTCGGGATGCTCAAGCGCTTTACCCGCAACATCATCGTGCTCTTCGACGGCGACTCGGCCGGCCAGGAAGCCCAGGCGCGCGCGATGGAGACTTTCCTCAACGAGGACGTCGTCGTCCGCGGCGTGAGCCTCGCCGACGAGTACGACCCCGACGAGTTCGTGCGCGAGAAGGGCGCCGCGGCGCTCGACGCGCTGCTGGCGAACGCGCCGTACCTGCTCGACCAGCGCATCCTCGAGCTCGCCTCGCAGGCGGGCGGGCACGCCGAGGCGCGCGCGCGCGCCGTCGATCAGGCGCTGCCGTGGGTCGCCAAGATCTCGTCCGAAACCGCGCGGCTCGTTCGCGTGCAGGAGCTCTCGGGCCTCTTCGACATGCCGATCGAGGTCATCGAGCGCCGGCTCGCGCAGCTGCGTACCGAGCACTCGGCCACCCGGAAAGTCGCGGCTCAGGCGCGTCCGCCCGCGCCCGTCGTCGTTCCGGCGCGCGCCGCGCGCCCGCAGCAGCCGCGCGCCGAGATGGTGGATGCGCTCGACGCGAAGCTCCTCGAGATCGTCGTGCAGCACCCCGCGCTCTTCAACGAGGCGGGCGAGCGCGAAGAGGCGCTGCATGGGCTCGAGACCGAAGCGGCGCGCGATCTCGCGCTGAAGCTGCTCGGCCTCCCGCAGGGCGCGCAGGCCCAGCTCGGGGCGGAGGCGCTCGACTGGGCGTCGACCCCCGCGCTCAAGACGATCACCAGCCGCGCGCTGATGCTCGCCGAGCAGGAGCAGACCAGGCAGCGCACGCCCGAAGAGGCGGACGCGCTCAAAACAGAGATCAAGGATCTTGTCAGAAAACTTGTACGCCGCGGGTTGGAGCGGCGAAAAGACAGCCTACGAGCCGACATCAGGAAAGCTGAAGGCTCGGGGCAACAAACGGAATATTCCAGGCTGATGAACGAGTACCACGAGCTCGCCAGACGCCTGGATGAGACCAAATTTAAGGAGGTCAGGTAATATTATGACTAAAGCGACACAGACGAGCACGGCGCCCAAGACGAAGGAACTGAAAAAGATCCTCGAGCTCGGCGTGCAACGCGGCTTTCTGACGTTCGAGGAGATCAACGATCTTCTCCCGCCGGACATCCTCGATCCCACCAAGATCGACGACATCATGAACATGCTCTCCGAAAACGACATCGACGTCGTCGACTCGGCCAAAAAGGCCGGCAAGGACGATGACGACGACGACGACAAGGAAGAGGAAGCGGAAGCGGCCGAAGCCGTCGAGGTCGCCGAAGAGGCGGCCCGCAGCACCGACCCGGTGAAGCTGTACCTCAAGAAGATGGGCGCCGTTTCGCTCCTCACCCGCGAAGGTGAAGTCGAGATCGCCAAGCGCATCGAGCAGGGCGAGATCGAGGTCCTGCGCGCGCTCCTCGCGACGCGCGAGGGCGTGCAGTCCATGCTCGAGCTCGAAGAGCGCATGGAGTCGGGCAAGCTCAAGGTGAAGGACGTCATTCGCGGCGTTGACGAAGAAGTCAACATGGACGACGAGAAGATGTACTACAACAAGATCATGGCGTCGCTCGCGAAGCTGCGCCAGTACTCGGCGATCCAAGAGAAGTACATGCCGAAGATGGCCGACCGCAAGCTCTCGGCCAAGCTCCGCGACAAGGCGACCGCCGACCTCGAGGTCGCGCGCCAGAAGATCGAAGAGATCCTCAAAGACGTCGCCTTCAACCGCAAGTCGATCAACGCGTTCTCGATCAAGCTCGTGAGCTGGTTCGAGAAGCTCAAGGAGCTCAAGGACGACGAGAAGAAGATCTTCGACTTCCTCGAAGTGAAGGATCAGCGCGAGTTCCGCGCCCTCGTGAAGCAGTTCCTCAACGGCGGCAACGAGCGTTTCGCGCTTCTCAAGAAGCTCGACACGTCCGAGCAGAAGATCGACCAGCTCATCAAGCAGGCCGAAGACATCCTTCGCCGTCGCGCGAAGATCGAGACCGACTGCACGATGCAGTACGAGCAGCTGGGCAAGCTGTACTACGCGATCATGGCCGGCGAGCGCAAAGCCGACCTCGCCAAGTCCGAGCTCGTCGAGGCCAACCTCAGGCTCGTCGTGTCGATCGCCAAGAAGTACACGAACCGCGGCCTGCAGTTCCTCGACCTCATCCAGGAAGGCAACATCGGCCTGATGAAGGCCGTCGACAAGTTCGAGTATCGCCGTGGTTATAAATTCTCCACGTACGCCACGTGGTGGATTCGCCAGGCGATCACCCGCGCCATCGCCGACCAGGCCCGCACGATTCGTATCCCGGTGCACATGATCGAAACGATCAACAAGCTCATCCGCACGAGCCGCCAGCTCGTCCAGTCGCTCGGCCGCGAGCCGACGCCGGAAGAGATCGCCGCGAAGATGGAATTGCCGGTCGAGAAGGTTCGCAAGGTCCTCAAGATCGCCAAGGAGCCCATCTCGCTCGAAACCCCAATCGGGGAAGAGGAAGATTCGTATCTCGGCGACTTCATCGAGGACAAGAAGATCATCTCTCCGGCCGAAGCCGTCATGAACATCAACCTCTCCGAGCAGACGCGCAAGGTCCTCGCGACCCTCACGCCGCGCGAAGAGAAGGTGCTGCGCATGCGCTTCGGCATCGGCGAGAAATCCGACCACACCTTGGAAGAGGTGGGCCAGGACTTCTTCGTCACCCGCGAACGTATCCGCCAGATCGAAGCGAAGGCGCTGCGCAAGCTCCGCCATCCTTCGCGCGCGAAGCTGCTGAAAGCTTTCGTCGACGGTACCTAAGTCGTAGCTCAGTTCGGGCCCATAGCTCAGTTGGTTAGAGCTTCCGGCTCATAACCGGGTGGTCCCAGGTTCGAGTCCTGGTGGGCCCACCAATTATGACCAAGGCGAACTTTTTCTTCTCCTTGGTTATGTCCGCTAAGAGCTTCGGATCGATCCTGACCACCAAGGTAAGGGTTGATCCGAAGCTCGAGCCGGTTGTTGTCGTGATCCCAAATTATCTGTGGAATCAATTCCTGTACCAACCGCTTTTTCTGAACTCCTTTTAGCTTCTCAAGCCTTCGAGTTGCTGCCTCAAGATGCCCACGAACTGTGCCCTCTTCAATTAGCTTTTTGAGATCTCTCTTTCTGTTTTCTAGGCTCTTTAGATCGAGCTCGGCATTTCGGAGGTCAGATTCCACCCGATTTCTCTCTTCCAATATTAGGGCGGCGACCTCCGTAACTTGCGCTGGGTTTTCAACTGCTGCCACTCTTAAAGCATCCGCGAATTTATGAATCGTCTTTGTCAGTTCAGCGATTCGGGATTTCCCCATCTTGATTTCGCTTTCGATCACTTTCATGCCTTTGCCATCGATAGTCGCGGCGTCCTTGATCACCTTTTCAAGGATTGCGCTATCGCGGAGCAAGCATTTTAAACGTTCGATTACTACTGACTCAATCTTCTGTTTTGGAACGCGAAGCTTGTGCGTACGATTATAGTAATACTGATTCTTCCCGCCCTTGGCCGACTGACCCTGATAGGGCGTGTTGTCCTTTGATCTCAAGATACCTGAGAGTAGATAAACCTCGTCGGTCGCAGGACAACGACTATGTTTTTTGGCGTTTTCTGCGAGCAATGTTTGCACCTTCTCAAAAAGTTCGGTCGCCACAACAGGACCATGGGCATATTTCCACCAAACATAGCCATCGGAGTTCTGAAGCTTAGGAAATTGGTTCCATGTGTCCTTAAAATAATTCGAGCCGCGGTATTTAGCGTTCGTAAGGTGTTCCCGAAGTGTTTTTGGTGTGAACAGCTCGCCCCCTACATCTCGTGGGGCGATGCGATTGCCATCCCGATCGACCTTCTCTTTGGTCCGCCGGCGTTTGGTGACGTAACGCTTCTTTCCACAATACGCAGCGAGTGCCTTCAGCGAACCTAGTCTTAAAAAGCCCTCGAAGATGTCTATCACTACCTTGCGTTCCTGTTCATTAATGACGTACATGCATGACTTGGTAGGGTGTGCATCTAGCCCGAGTATAGGGCGAGTCGAAGTGTCTTTGCCGTTATTGACCATGGCCTCGCGCTGTTTCTTCGTGATCTTTTCTTCGAGATCTAGGCTGTACTCCTCTGCGAGCATATTTTTTACATTGAAGCCAAGCCGACTGCCACGATCCTTTAAATCGATCTGGCCCGATTCAAATTCATAAATACGAACGCCGGCTTCTTGGGCTTCTTCCACAATCAGGCGATTGCCGATTTGATATCGGCCTAGCCGATCCAGCTTTTCAATTACAAAAAAGTCGATTTCCCTGCTTCGCATCTTTTGGCGAAGTAGTTGTAGCTCTTTTCGTTTTTCAAATGTCTTTTTTCGGCCACTAACATCTTCGACGATGACGTGAATGATCTTGTGTTCAACACCTGTTTTTTCGTTCTGCAGAATTACCCAACGCTTGATCATTTCTTGTTGTTGCTCGAGTGAGCCGTGTTGAACTTGGGCCTGTCTCGGGGTCGAAACACGGACCAAGGCCCAACCGCGCAAAATGGTTCTGTGTGTCATCTAGCGTTCTCCTTGTCTCATAAGACCCTCCAGTAATAGCTCGTGCAGGACGAGCTCAGCGGTGGAGTAGTCGGTTGCTCCGCAATCATTTGACTCAATTACCGTCGGATTGAACTCAATGGGCTTATAACCGAAGCGTAAGGCCAATTTGACCGCTTGCTGTTTTCGACTGTAGCGAGTTCTCTGCAAAGCCTTGCTGCAGCCCTTACAACGACTTTCGAACCGCGGTGTGACGGCAGAGTGGGTCCTACGGCCCTTCGTGTAGAAGGAAGACAGCGGTAGAACGCAAGCGCAGCCACGACAGGTCTTAGTTTTCGGATCCAGCTCCACGGGTTATGAAGAAAGCACTGCTTGTGATGCTACTCAGCAGACGATTTGCGTACTACGCTACTTTTCCGGGCCCAAGCTGCCAGCCTTGAGACTTCAAAAGTGGCTGCAGATATGCCAGATATCCCTGGATGAGCATCTTCACCGACGATTACATTATTGATAACTGGAAGCGGCTATTTGCCATGCAGCGGCAGGCAAAGGCTTTCGAGCGCGGTGCAGTGGTTGAGTCTTTAAGCGTTAAAAAGCTCCTGCTCCTAGTTTATAAGCCATCGCGCAAGGATATCGATCGGGTCAAGGTGTCGAAGTACGGCACCCTGATCAACGAGCGGTGGGGCATCGAGTATTTCCCAGACAAGGTGTTTGATCGATCGTGGAACTTTCGCGTTATAGATCAGCCAGAAATAACGATCCGATTGACGACGCAGTCGTTGGATGGAGGCATTGTTGGCCTTAACTCGAGCGTCTTCGATGGCCCCATTTTCCCGGCGTCGATCAATTTAGAAGCGCCTGATACGAGGCTGATTGCTGCTATTACTGAATTGACGAAATGGTGGCACACGAACAAGAGCCGGCCGCCAGCGGAAAGAGAATCGGTTCCGGTGCTGCCCACCAGCCCAAAGATGCTTGGAAAGGCCTACGAGCCGAAATATGAGGACATTTTCTGGCTCAAGTGTTTTCGAGACAAGGCTAAGCTTTCGGAGTACGCGAAGTACTTGTCTGATCCTTTAAAAGAAAACGAGATCGGGAATTTTTCAAAGAGGGTGCGCGTTCGTTTGAAAACTGTTTTTCGGTTTCTTGACCCGGAATTCGAATCTAGCAACGAGATTAAGATCAAAGATGACATGCGAATCAAAAGCGTGCCTGTTTCAGGGAAGCGTCGTCGGGTAACTGCGAAGAAGCGCTAGCTCCACACGTCAGTGGAAAAATCTCGTGGTGCGCTTTTCGCCCGTTGAATAGAGAGCGGCAGCCTTCAGCATGGAGAGAGGCGGGAGATGGAGTCTCGTTATGAGACTCACAATGCCCGCGTTGATTCGGAAGAGCTGTGCCAAACGTTGACGATACCTGTGCCGCCGTTACTAAGGCGGTCGCAATTGCACGCCGTGAAACTCTGCAAGTAATCGAATGTGTCTACAAAGACACATCTGAGTGGGCATTCGTACGTTCGCAGCTACTCCGAATCTTTGGGGACAAGGGTCTACAGGGAAGAATTGAAGGGATTCTGAAAGGGGTAGCGAGTGAGGAACGAGACGGAGCAGGGAATAAGGGCTGACCAGCCTGAGCTGGAAGCTTACGTTGCAGGTGTTGCCGATAGAATTGAGTGGCCAGAGATTGTCAGCCTTGATGATGGAAAGCTGCCCGAATTTCCGGTTGATCTACTTCCGGAATGGCTCCGAGAGGCTGCTGAAGGCATCAGCAAGGAGACGGAGACCCCGCGGGATCTGGCCGCGTTCATGGTCTTAGGCGCGGTGAGTATCTCTTCTATGGGTAGCTTCATCGTCCAAGTAAAGCCTGGGTATAGGGAAGAACTGGTTCTGTGGCTAATTGCTGCAGCTTTGACCGGAATGAGAAAGACGGCCGTATATAGGTCTTCGTTTCATCCGATTTTCGAGTGGGAAAAAAAGAAGGCTACCGAGATGGCTGCCGACATCGAATCCAAGACGTCGCGGCGTCAGGCCGAAGAGGCGATTGTCGAAGGAATGCGCAAACGCCTTGCGCGGGCTAAAGAAGAAAGGCGCGAGCAGCAAATCAAGGAGATCGTCGAGTTTCAGAGTAAGATGACTGTGATTCCCACACCGCCCCGTCGGTTGATCGAGGATGCGACGCCGGAGTCATTGGGACGGGTCATGATTCAAAACGGTGGCAAGATTGGAGTTGCCTCTGACGAGGGTGGATTCCTTTCGAATATCGCAGGGCGGTATAGTAACGGAAGAGTCAACGCTGATCTTCCTCTCAAAGGGTATGCGGGATCACCTGTGAAGATCGATAGGGCGAGCCGCGATCCGATCAGGATCGACAATCCCAGGCTTGCCATTGTTCTGAGTCCACAGCCTCACATAGTCTCGGAGGCGATTTCGAATCAGGCATTCCGTGATCTAGGCTTTGTGGGGCGCTTCCTCTACATATGGCCAGAGAGCAATCTTGGTCATCGTACCGGCGCGACCAGGGCGATGCCTCCAGGGGTCATGGCGACCTATCGGGCCAAGATGGAGCAGATTCTAGAATATGCCCCTGAGGATGACGAGGAGCCGGCGACAATCATTTTCAGTAGTGCGGCGGCTGAGGCCTGGACAAAGTTTTGGATGGAGGTCGAGCTCGAGATGCGCGAGAACGGAAGGCTGCGCGGCATTCTTGATTGGGCTGCGAAGCTCCCAGGAAACATTGCACGCCTCGCGGCCCTATTGCATGTCGCACTTGATCCAGCGAGCCGACCGCATGAGCGTGAATTGACAGCCGGGACGATGGAGGATGCAGCGCAAATAGGACGCGTCCTCATCGAACATTCTCTTGCCGTATTCAGTGCTGCTGGTGCCGACTCTCGAATTGAGGGTGCTAAGCACGTTTTGAACTGGATTCGCCGTTCCCCGTCCAGGGCTTACTTCACGGTCCGTGATCTCCATCACGACCTGAAGAGCAGATTCAAGCACGTTAAGGAGCTCCGCGAGCCACTATCCGTTTTGGTGGAGCGCCACTATCTAAGGCAGGTGGCGCCACCGCGACGCCCGGGAAGGCCGAGTGAGCTGTTTCTGGTGAATCCGCAAATCTGGGACCAGCTAGTGCAAGTGTAACCTGCGAACGACCAATATTTTTGTGGATATTGTGGCTGAGTTTCTAGATAGAGCGCAGGAATTGGTGGTTAGTGTGGCAGGTCGTATCAAGGAGCAATTTTAAACATAGTTGTAATTAGTATTTTCAACCGCAGTTTGCCGGAATGCGCCACAGAATCTACAAAAAGGTGACGCCGGCGATCTTTCAATGGAGGAAAGATGAGCGCGACAATTCTTGAAGAAGGCCCTGCATTACTGACCGTTCATGAGTTCGAATCGGCGATAGACCATATTATCGTCGGCTGTGAGTTTGTCCTGGCTGATATTTTAGGGGGCCCGGCGAAGACACCGACAATTCAGCTCGTCTTGTATCAGCCAAGACTCTCTAACCTTGTGCTCTCTGAGTTGGTCAATAGTAGGACGCTTCGTAATGCGGTTCGTTACAAGTTGAAGCGAGAACTCAAACGGCAGCTACCTGAAGCAGTAATTGCCAATATGGAAGGTCAGGCACTGTATCTCGGCCCCTGCCCGGAGATGACGGTCCTTGGAATGAGAAGAGTAGTTGAGAATCCGATAGTGAAATTCACGTCCGATGACTGGCATGAATCAACTGGTGGCATTATCTCACAGGGCAGCTTTCTTGGGATTATCGATCACCTGCGGAAAGGCCATCGCATTGTGGAGCTATCCGCGTCGGGAAGCGGCGGCCAAGAATGCCCTTGGATAACTTGCGAGCTCTCCCAAAAGACTTTCCGCGTCTATTCCCATCGCGATGAGGTATGGAGAGGAGCTTTCTTTAGGGTTCTTGACGAGCTGTTTCCGAAAGCTCGAGTCCTAATATTCGATGACTTTAAATTTGAAGGTCGTGTTTCTGCGAGTGGTAATGCGGCAGGATAGCCCACCTCGATCTCGCATAGCTAAAAGAGCCGCGATCCATCGCAGCCGGCGTCAGCGGGAGCTGACGCCAAGTTAGGCCGTGCCCACCTTTTTGATAGGAAGGACATTGCCATTATCGTTGGCCGCCATGTTCATCGGCTTGGCGCCCTTAATCGCGCCGACTGCCGCGTGGACGACCACGCCACCGAGTGCGAATAACGCTCCATCGACGGCTTGCCTTGCGAGCCGAGACCAGTCTAGCTCCGGCTGCTTGCGCTTCACGACTCTTTCGGTGTTTTCATTGCTCATACGTGTTTGCTCCTTATTTTGAGCCGCCAAGTGACGGCTTTTGTTATCGCAGGCGACATGCCGGCGAATCTTGGTGATTGATATAGTTCGTATTTCGATATGGTGAGTTCGCGGTACGCGTTGAAATCGATCAAGAACTGGGTTCGATAGGGCGGGATTGTTGAGTTAGACGAACTTCTATCTGTAGAGGCTATCGAGTTGTTGAAGGTCGTCCGCTACCAGGTGCAGATAACGGCTCGATACGGATAGGGAGGAATGTCCGGCCTGGTGCTTTACGAGGTTCAGGTTCTTCGTTTTCCGGAGCAGCTCAGTTAAGTAGCTGTGCCGCAATCCGTGAGTTGAGATCGTGTCTGTCTTCAGCCCGGCGGCAGTCAACCAACGCACGACGCGCTTCTGTATACCCCGACAGGTGTACTGCTCGTTTTGCTGGCTAACGAACAGATAGTCTTCGCGCTCGCCCCATTGCTTCTTGAGCTCAAGCAGCTCCAGGAGAAGGGCCTTACAGTGGCCGGTGAGATGTACGACCCGCTGCTTGCCGCCCTTGCCCCGCCGTACAATAAGGGATGGCTGCAGACGCTTCAAAAATAGATCCTCGGGTCGTAGCGCCTGGAGTTCGAAGAGCCGCAGCCCAGTCTCGAGAAACACGGCGATCATGAAATAATCCTTCACGTGGTGACGGTGCGTTCCTCGAAGCAGTGCCAGGTCTTTGGCATTCTGCACGGTCTTTCGCAGGTGTTGAGCCTCCTCCTTGCTTAAGAAGCGCTCGGGGGTCAGGGTCCACTCTTGTCTCATGGTGTCTCCTCCTTTGTTCGCTCAACCCACCATCTGATTGTTGAGCACTGGTTAAATTCTTGGACACGACGCATTGCGTCTATGCTTTCCTCTCACACGTGGCTGGTGCACCGTATTAGATTCCAAGCCGAAAAATGACGAGCATTCTGATTGTCGAAGACGACCATGACACCCGAGTAGCTTTGCGGCATATGCTGGAAGAGGCGGGCTACTTTGTGGCCTCGGCGGGACATGGAGCGGCGGCACTCATGATGCTGGATAGCATCACTAAACCCACCTTAATCGTAGCCGACGTGAATATGCCGATTATGAATGGGAATCAGCTCATCGAAGCTCTCAAGACTCATCCTGACTGGAAGTCAATTCCAGTCATCCAAATTTCAGCCGCTGATTCGGAGCCGTCGCCAGGAGCTTTCGCACACGCCAAGAAGCCGATCGACGCCGAAAGCTTCTTGAGGATGATCGCCTCCAGCATCGGAGTAGATTAACTGTGAAGCCGGATGGCTTCGGTGTGGGTCGTCCTTGGGCCGCGTTGATATAGCTGCTCTCGGCGCTCGATTTCGGAATTGAGAAGTGCCACGCAGTCTCGTTCGAAAGGCGTTAAAGGGCCGAGACCAAGATCGTGGCGGCCGTCATTCGCGTCTCCTAGTCTTATACAAAGCAATCCGTAATTTCCGAAATAGATCTCTAAGCCTGTGGCAATCAGATGAAGCAGTCTATAGTAGGCCGAAATCTGAGGCGGTACGAAGACCTGATATCGGTCCTCAATAAGGCTCATTCTCCGGGCTGCTTCCTCCCGAATTTCGCGTTTATTCATTCTCATTTTCCTCCTAAAGAAAATAGTCACGAGCGCTTTGGGGCTTCAGCGGAGAGGCGTCGCCTAGACTACCTAAGTTAGTATTAAACATTGGTTGCTGAGGCACAGTACCTTCTTGGCTAACTCGCAATAGGTTTCCGATGGCTAATGCAAAGGTTCCCGCCGCCAAAAGGATATGGGCTCCGAAGAGCCATCGGTCGGCCGAAGTCATTCTCTCAAAATCCATGAAGATTCTCCTGGTGTGATTAGCGGCAGCAAAATATCCGCAAAAATAGAAGGCCACGAGCCCTAGGTGGATTCGTGGCCTTCTGGGTGAGCTTCGGACCAAGTTTCTGGTTCCATCGACGTTGAAGGTGATTCCTTGGACCACCTCTTCACTGATCATTCGAACGAGCGAAAGGACAAAGCCGCTGCCGCCGCGACTACGTGCAAGTTCGATCATCGTGTAGCCAATGATCTGAGCTATGCTCGCGTCACTTCGCAGAGTCTTGTTGTCCTTTATTTCCTGGCTGAGGGCCAAGAGTGGTTGTGCCATCGAGGTCCTCCTCTTCTACTCGTGTTGCTTTATTGTGTTCCGCCTCCCAGCGAAGGCGAAGTTTCGTGGTCGGGTCATTGGGGTTTGGAGTGGAACACGCGCCCGGTGAAATATCATGGCCTGCCATTTTGGTGAGGCCGAGGTGGCAATCCAAGATTGATTCATCGAACGCTTCGGCTAGGGTTCGTGCGGCTTCAGCTTTTACAGAGACGTTCTTGATGGGGGTGCTGCACGCGGAAACAATTAGGTTGAGGGTTACAAGACAGATCAACGATGAGTGTTTCATAGGGAGTTACTCTCCCGTCGCGTGCTTGAAACGCCATTCCCCAATTGCACTATTGCAATCTGCCCTCAGGTACAGACTGTATTTCTGACTGCACTCGATGGCGGCCGGAGAACGTCCTAG
The DNA here is from genome assembly GCA_016194725.1 of Deltaproteobacteria bacterium. Lineage (GTDB taxonomy): Bacteria > Bdellovibrionota > UBA1018 > UBA1018 > UBA923 > JACQAX01. Next base: position 2,644 of record JACQAW010000004.1, on the reverse strand, counting down.
CTGGGGCTCTATGCTGGTGAGGAAGTCCTCGATCGTCACGATGGCTTCCGCATTGCGATACCTCTGACTCTTGTTGACGATACCGCTTTGCGCGGAAATTCGGTCCTCTTTGCTTTGCTGAGCCTCGTACCAATCCTTTAGAACTTTGCACTTGCAGTAAGTATCGCTAACCGCTTTCGCGTTTCTATCCGCGGCGGCCTGTGCCGCTTTGACCTTCTTCTGGCTTTGGGCCTCGATTGCCTTCTGGCGTTCTTCAGCGGCTGCCTTGTTGCGAGCCTCCGCTGTCTCAACGATCTCGTGGCCATTCTCGTCCCATATTTTCCATGTTCCGTTCTGTTGGCCGTTGCGAACCAGTCCCTCTGATTTCTTTTTGCCACTCTCCCAATACACGGTCCATTTTCCGTCTTGTTTTCCGTTTTTGAAGGCGCCCTTCATGTACACGACGCCGTTTTCGTACCACTTCGTATAGGCGCCTGATCGGACACCATTGTGTTTGGTCGACTGCTCTTTTGGCTTTCCGGGCTCGTAATAAACTATGTAGCCGCCGTCGGGAACGTCACCTTTCATGCACTGGACCATGGGCTCACCGTCGCCATTTTGGCCCGCTTCAAGCGTCGAACCATCCGGGCACTTAAGTTCGTCGATACCGGCTGCCAATGCTTGTGTCTGAAGAAGCGCGATGAGAGCAAGGCTGATAGAGAATAGGTTTTCTTTCATAAAGATCCTCCTCATTGAAAGCTTTCGCCTCCATAAGTCTTATGCCCGATTTCGGCGATACTTTGCCTCTGGACGCGTCTTCGAAACCACGCTCTACGGCTAAACATTACCGCCTATTTCGTTCGATCTTATGAATGGAGACGCGCAGATCGCCGGAGAACAGCTCTTTGAGAACTTCCTCCCCAAGGCGCTCATTTGGATCAGGCTCACCAAAACAGAGCTGATGAATCGATACCTCGAGAGCTGTCGCAACTTTCTTAAGCTGGTCAATATTGATGGCGACTTGTCCTGTCGTCCAACCATGCAACGTCGACTTGTTCAGGCCTGACTTCTTTGCCAAGGCCGATAGAGTCATCCCGCGCTCACGTAAGAGAGCCGGGAGAATAACCTTGAGATTCATCTCCGCCTCCCTAGTTTGTGATCGGTTTCAGTGAGAAAAGAGTGACCTTCGTTCGAAAATTCGAACCGGAAATTCTGATTATTGAACGCATCGCTGAGGCCGATTGCAAATGACGTTCAGACTTTCGAACACGCCTCGCGCTCTGCCGGCAAGCAGGTAGCAGGTGCCGACCGAGTTTCTACATGCTTTGCGCGAGACCACCCTCATTTGGCTTATGCCCGAGAAGCGAAGATTTAGGACTTCAAGAAGCGGTAACCGTCGCCGTAAATAGACTAGTAAAGTCGGGGAATTGTCGTGAGGTGACGCATGGTGTTACAATTGCCCGTGTGTCCTAAGACTGTCCTAGGACAGTCCTAAGACTGGCCTAATCCAAAGGATGCGGGCGGCTTACAGTGGGCTCACGGGTGGGCAAGGTGCCTGTCCGAAGGAGCCTTAAATGAAATCGGGAATGAATATGCCTAAACCTTTCAGCGTGCGCATTAAAGAGCTCAGGACCAATAAGGGTTGGCCCGCCGAGCAGCTCGCAGAAGTGGCGGGCTTGAGTTTGAAATCAGTACAACGAGCTGAGACGGGAAAATCCGTATCGCTCGATACATTGCAGGCGCTAGCGAGCGCCCTCGACGTAACTGTCGATCAGATAATTAACGAAAGAAAAGAGAAGGACGCTTCGCAAGCACATCCCGAATCCCAGACCAAGGCGCCTGTCGTGCATCAGCTGCTTAGACTGAGGACTGGGAAAGCCCTACTTGATGTCGTCGGTGAATCTGATGCCATGCAATTTGATCATCCTGAGCCGCGAGATCGAGAGGAGTTAGAGCTAATCAAGGCCATCAGTCAAAATCTTCACGATACACTTGATGTTTGGAGCGAGATGCCGCCTGCGCTTCGAGTCGAAAGCGCGTTCGAGCTTACCGAGGAGCTTAAAAAGCTTGAGAAACATGGTTTAGCTGTTTTCGGAAAATCACGCTCTGTAAAGTACACACACGCCGACCGAAAAGACTCGATCATATTTGACACAGCAATCGTAGTGATTCAGCGAACCGATCACCCCACGATTGTGAGAGTGAACGAAGAGACAGAAATCTTGCCGGTGGTAATAAAAGATGGGCCTTTGCGTTTCTAAAGCCGAGGGAGTAGCCAATGAGCGGTATATGTGCGCTCTGTTCAGAGAAGTCGGAGCTTCAATTGAGCCATGTCATTCCGGCCTTTGTTGCGAAGTGGATCAAGGAAACGTCTGCGACTGGCTTCTTGCGGCGCGGGAACGATCCTAATCGTCGTGTTCAAGATGGTGACCAGCGAGAATTGTTGTGCAGGGCGTGCGAAGACTTATTTGGAAGGAATGAGCGCGAATTCGCCAATAAAATATTTTGGCCCTTTGTGAAGGAGTCGCTTTCAAAATCTGGAACCATCGAGAAGAACCTAAGGTTCTCTTACGACGATTGGTTATTGAGGTTTATTCTGTCATTACATTGGAGAGCGCTAGTTACCCAAGGCGAAGTTGTTGCGCGATTGGAGCCCCGGTTTCAG
>JACQAW010000003.1 GCA_016194725.1 Deltaproteobacteria bacterium | reverse complement strand
CGCGATCGTGTTCTGCGGCTGGCCATGGGTTTCATAGATCTGGTTATCGCAGCGGCGTTGACCACCGACTTTTATCTTTTTCCGATGATCATGCTCATTTTCATCGTGGCTTCGATTTATATCGCCACCGCATTTCTCGAGACAAAGTTTCTGGAGCAATATCCCGAACAGCCCGAGGTAGCTATTCCGGCCGGCTTCCTGAAAAACATGATTGGCGTGTCGCTGGCGGTTTTCGTGGTCAGCCTGGCCATCTTTCCGGTTCTGCCGCGCTCGACCTGGCGAGCGGCCGTGAGCAACGACGCGGGCATTGACAGCATCGGTTATCGCAATAATGTCGAAGTCACGCCAAGCGCGGCCAGCAGTCTTTTGAAGAAAAATCACAGGCCGGCGCTGATCGTAACGGCGCTGCGTGCCGGGGCGCCCGACCCGGGAGCGGCCATGCCGCTGCATCTGATTCGCGGGTCCGATTTGGAGCTGTTCGACGGCGAACGCTGGATGGCACGCACCACCAAGCTCAGAGTTGCAACCGTCAAGGCCAGTGGCAATGCGGCAGACTTTGAAATCGCGCTGCAGCCGCAGCTCAAGAGCCAGCTGCTGCTGCCCTATGGCAGCCGCATCGAGGCTTTTACCGAGCCCGAGCGCTATCAGTACTCCTCTGCTGTTCCCGGATACCGGGGGGCCGAGGCAGCCGAGCCGCCTCTCGAGCTGCACACCCGAGTGCCCAATGCCATTCGCGTCTCGGGCATGGCGCCCGTAGCGCAGAGAATATTTCGTAATGCGAAAACCAATACCGAAAAAGTGCGGGCGCTTTTGACGTTTTACGGCGATAAGTTCCAGGCCTCGCTCGACCCGCAGCCGGCCGCGGCCGATGCGGCTGGCGTGCTTTCCAGCTTTTTACTCAATGAGAAAAAAGGCACCTGCGAAATGTTTGCCACCACCGCCGCTTTGCTGCTGCGGCTGAGTAACGTGCCCACGAGGCTGGTAGCGGGTTTTCGGGTGTCGCGCCTGGCAACTCAGGGCACCCTTACCGTCATGGACAGCGACGCGCACGCGTGGGTGGAGTATTGGGACGAGACGCGCGGCTGGATGCCCTTTGACCCAACACCCTTGGTACTGGTCGAGGAGGGTTGGCTTGATGCAGTTCGCGAAAGTTACTGGTCGCTTGCCGTGTACTGGGAATCCTGGGTTCTGAGCTACGGCAAGACGAAAACTAACACTGCCAACCCGGCGGTCCCGGAAGCCGCGTCCAAGTTGAGCAAGCAAAAAACGGGGTTTATGGAAACCATCTCGGGCAAGGGCCTCGGTGAGCAGCTGGGGTTTGCAGCCTTGCTTGCCCTGGCCCTGGCGACGTTGTCGTATGCGGCTCTTTCGCTGTGGCGGCCCTGGCGAAGCATTGGCAATCGCGAGCTGCTGCGAGAATACCGCCGCATGGCCCGCCTGTTAAAACGCCGCGAGCAGCAGCGCTACACGCACGAATATCAGGCTTGGGAAGCGGAATATCTGCGGCTGCGCTTCGGCTCCCAGTCCGAGTCCGCGGCAGCCCACGACGTTCGCGAGCTCAAGCGCCTGCGCCTGGCCTTACGGGCTGACCAATGAGAATAAAACGTTGGCAACCGCGGCCCGTTCCGAAACCAGCAGCACCTTGACGTGAGCCTCTGGCCCCAGAAAACTTTGCGCGAAGGTGGTGTAAGGCACGTTTACGCGAATGCCCAGCACGCGCTCGGCGTGGTGAAAAAGCGTGGCTTCGCAGGTACGGTAAAATCGTTCGGTGCATTCGTCGGGAATAACGAGCAGGCGGGATACGCGATAAGCAGGCGCGGCGTTTTTTTGTTCGCGAACAGCCATCTGGCCTTTTTGTTCAGCATTCAGGATAACGTCGATGTGCTCCAGGCCCCGTTCGAGCTGCTTGGTGCCGAAGGAAAATTTAAGCGCGTTTTCGAGCGAAGGCAGAAAGGTCAGATGCGGAACGGTGAGCGTGCCTTTTTCCCATAATGGTTGCTGGTTGCGGGCGAGCAGCTCGACGATCGATTCGCAGCGGGGGTCGGCTTCGACCTGGCGGGGCAGCTTCAGTGTGGGTGGCATTGCAATTGATTTCCTTCAAAGGTGACGGCCCTGGCTTTTCTAGCACGTTTCGGGCTGCGCTCGATGCCAATTCCACCCAGGCCCAGCTGATTGGCCACTGCGAGCACGGTGCCGTGGCCGCAGAACGGGGCGACGATGGTGCGGGTGGCGGTGTTTTCGAGCACAAAGCGGCAGGCGTGCAGGCAGGCTTCAGTGCCCATGCCGCGCTTCCAGGTCGTGTCACCGGCCTGTGGCAAAACATCGGTGCAGCAGCGGGCCAGGTCGATGCGAACGATTTTTGAAAAGCAAAGCAGGTGCGAATAGCCGGGGCGGCCGTAGGTAGTCAGGCCAGGGTTGCTGCGGCAAACCATCTTGTGCCAGAGCAACGCGTGCCCGGTTTGCTCAGCGGCTTTTTGCACCAGGAAGCTCTTGTCCACCCAGGCTCCGTCCACCTTGATGTCGGTTTGATAAAAGATAGCCACGCCGTCATCCGGGCAGCGCGACAAGACCAAGGCCGCGGCCGCGGTAAACCAGCTTTTCCATTCCTCGAGCGTGAGCTTGGGGAATTCAGAGACGTCGGGCATCGAGGTAATGAACGAACAACCCTGCTGCACCGGCTGAGCTTCCAGCCACGCCAGCGCGTCTTCGCAGTGTACGATGCGGGTGTTTTGAGAAGCGCTCATGAGTCACCACCCTAGCACGAATCGGGGCGTTGCGGGCGGCCCATTCAGCGGTCGATTTCTCCGGCAATCACGTTCAGGCTGCCAAAGCTGACCACGAAATCAGCCAGAAACTGCCCCCGGATCATCGGATCCAGCCCCTGGTAGTGCCAAAAAGATGGGCCACGCACGCGCAGGCGGTGGGCCTTGGTTTCGCCCTTGCTGACGATGTAAAAACCCAGCTCGCCGTTGGCGGCTTCAAACGAGGTATAGGCCTCGCCGGGCGGCACCTTGAAGCCGTACATGAAGAACATGAAGTGGTGAATCATGGCTTCCATCGAGTTGAAGACGCGCTCTTTCTCGGGAATCCGCACCCGCTTGTCCTCGCACCAGATCGGGCCCGGGCGAATTCGCCGCGCGCATTCCTCCAGGATTCGCAGCGACTGGCGAATCTCTTCGACCCTCACCAGATAGCGATCGTAGGCGTCGCCGTTGCGGCCCAGGGGCACCTCGAAGCTGAGGTCGCGGTAAAACATCGTGGGCTGGTCTCGTCGCAAGTCCACGTCAACGCCCGCGGCCCGCGCATTGGGACCGCTGAAGCTGTACTCCAGGCATTGCTTGCGGGTGAACACCCCGACGCCCGTCGTGCGCCCGCGCCAGATGCGATTTTTGGTGAGCAGCTGGTCCATCTCTTTCACCGCGGCGCGGGTGCGGACCACCCAATCTAGAAGTCCGGCTTCCCAGCCGGGTGGAGCGTCGTTCATAAGACCGCCAATGCGAGTATACGAGGTGGTCAGCCGCGCGCCGCAAAGCTTTTCAATCAGGGTGTAGGCCTCTTCACGCTGATGAAAGCCGTATAGAAAAAAAGAAAACGCGCCGCTATCGACCGCGCTGATGCCAATGCAAATCAGGTGGTCGATGACGCGCGAGAGCTCGCAGCAGATCATGCGCAGCCAAATGCAGCGTTCGGGCAGCTCCAGGCCCAGAAGACGTTCCACCGCCATGGCATAGGTGACGTTGTTGATCAGGGCCGAGCAGTAGTTCAGCCGGTCTGTGTAAACGATCCACTGGTGGTAGGTGCGCTGCTCACCGAGCTTTTCCTTTCCCCGATGGGTGAAGCCAAACTCGGAATAGGAGTTCTCGATGATCTCGCCGTTCATTTTTGCCGCGACCCGAAAAGCGCCATGCATCGCGGGGTGTGATGGCCCGATATTCATGTAGGTGCGGCTGTCGCCCCAGAGTGCGTCGTCGTCCACGAGGGGCGGGTGTTCGCTGGCGGCTGGCGAAGCGACTCGTGGGGCTGGTGCTGTGACCAGCCGAAGTTTTACTTTTTCCCGAGTTTCGCGGCGGCGCTTGCGCAGAAGGTTCATGACTTTCGGTCCAGCAGATTTTTATTGATAGCCGGGGCATCGTTGAAAATCTGGTACTTGCGCAGGTCATAGTCCTTGCGCAGCGGAAAGCCCTGAAAACGCTCGTCGTTCAAGATGCGTCTCAGATCGGGGTGGTTTGCCACGGGAATGCCGTACATGTCATGGATTTCGCGCTCGGCCCAGTTTGCGCCAGGCCACAGCCCGGTGATCGATGGGACTGGCTCGCTCTCGGCCACGCAGACTTTGACGCGCAGGCGCCAAAACCGGGTGGTCGAAAATAAATTGTAAATCACCAGATAGCGCGGCTCGGCTGGCAGCTCGTCGCTGGCCGTGAGATCGGCCAGAAAGTCATACTCGAACCGGTCCCCATTTTTCAGAAAATCCAGCACTTCGACGATATGGTTTGGCTGGACGAAGACGATGGGTACGTCAGTAAGGTGGCTTGCGGGCATGAGCACTTCTATGATCGCCGGCCCGAACAGCTGCTGCAGCCGTGCCACCTGTTCGTCAAAGGCATTCATATCGTCCCTTGCAGCTGCAGCAGGCCGTGAATGACCGCCTCGGGCGATGGTGGACAGCCCGGCACGTAAACATTCACGGGAATCAAAGTATCGATGCCCTGCACGACGCTGTAGACGTTGAAAATTCCACCCGACGAGGCACACACTCCAAACGACATGACCCATTTTGGCTCGGACATCTGCTCATAAATCGTTTTCAGCACCGGAGCCATCTTGGCGCAAACTATTCCCGCAACGATAAGCAGGTCGCTTTGGCGGGGCGAAAACCGAATCACCTCGGCGCCAAAGCGCGCAAGGTCGTAATCCGCGGCCAGGGTTGCCATCATCTCGATGCCACAGCACGAGGTGCCAAACGGCAGGGGCCAGAGCGAGTTTCGGCGCGCCCAGCTAGCCGCCACTTCCAGCCTGGTCGTTAAAAAACCGGTAGCGCCATCCTTGCCCATGCCGGAGAATTTGCAAATCCCATGCGCTGCGCGCCCCGCTTAACGGCACTGATATCGGGCGCGTCGCGTTCCAGCCAACAGTCTGCCTTGGGCCACCGCTTCTTTAAGACTGCGGCGAACCGAGCGCTCGGACAGCCCCAGCGCCGCAGCCAGCTGTTTTGGACATAATTCTAATTCTATTTTACTATCTGGGAATGACAAGTTTTGCGCTGCGGACCCTGGGATTATTTGCTCTCACGGCCTGCGCTGAAATTCTGGGCTGCTATTTGCCTTATCTGTGGCTAAGGCGCGACAAGCCGAT